>PHDH01000008.1:41682-62927 GCA_002840935.1 Bacteroidetes bacterium HGW-Bacteroidetes-21
CAATAAAGATGAAGAGATATGTCATATCTTTCATAGATATTCCCGCCGTTCGGTATCGCAACATAGAGAATACGGCAAACAATCCAAAAGCGGCCCCCATTGATATTTTCACCTCGTTCAACACATATGTTAACAAAAAGATAATAATATTAAATAACACGAAAGTAAAAATGTAATCCATCTTTTTGTTATTGGGATAATAAATTAACAAGATTATAATCAATACGGCGGCTAAGTTCATCCCTATACTGATAAAAAAATTCGCATTGATTTTCACTACATCCTTCTCCTTCTTCTTTTTTTCCTTCTTTTCTTTGGAGTCTACTTGCTCTGTCTGATCTCCGAACTCTTCGGTTTGTGCCAAACAAACTTGCACCGGCATAGCCATAAATAAAGTCAATGTCGCAATTAAAAACAGGTTAATGAGTTTCATAACAGATTTTATTAATTTCTTTCAGTTTAGGTTTAAAGTTGTTCTTTTTAACGTTTTCGCAAAGCGAAATAATACCAAAACAATACTTGCTCATTGACACATCCTGAATATGGAATTTACGCATCAATGCCAGAGCGGGAGAACGAGTTGAACTGTCCTGCTTCAACTCTACAATGCATAGCGGGTCGAAGGATTTCTGACGACCCTCCTTTTCAAAAGTCAGACCTACATCTATCGTAAGACGTTCGGAAAATGTTTTACTTACCAGTGTAATTCTTCGATAATACACCATCACAGCAGGCTTAAGCAATTCAGCGGTAAAAGGGCAGGTTTCTGCCAGAAATCTTTCGGCTTTTCCAGTAATCACGTCATTGAATTCTTTGCGAGATATTCTTTTTTTGATGGTGCGTTTTTTATTGTCTTTAAATTTAATTTCGAAAAAATTGATGCCCGAATCCTCATACCTTCTCAATCGTACTTTGTATCTGTTGAGTTTTCCGTTGTGATGCAGTGTATACATTCTCAGATCCGGGGTATCAAAATATAAAGTTTTGTAACGACATTGCCTGAGGCCACAGATGTCGAGCACATTATAAGATTCGCGTAATTCATTTAAAAGGGGGAGCAATTGACTCTTATTAAAAGTGAATTTTGTATCCACTCTGTTCAGCAACTTAACAGCATCCATTTCCTCCAGTGTTACCGGAGTAAAAGAATTTAATATTTGCTGTAGATCATCCATCAATGCTATAATGTTGAATAAATGAATTTTTTCAGGGTCTTCAACTTGTTATTTTCGTCGAATTCCTGTTGTTCTGTTTTAAGGCGTTTTGCATCGTAGGTAAAAGTTTCTTTTTTAAGAATTTTCCCATCACCGTTAGTTACCGTTTCCGAAATTTTATCGCCCTGGGCATTATATTTATAAGTTGTTGTCTCAGTCGTTCCTCGTTTTTTATCAAAGTCGGTTTGCTCAATCATGTTATTAAAAGTATCGTATTTATAGCTTTCCTTCTTCTTAATACTACCATCTTTGGCGTAATCTATTTTAACCACCGTATTCCCATTCTTATCAAATTCCTCGTAAGTGTCTTTATAAGTTACGGTAGTTCCTTCCTTATTAGTCGATGTCGTTGTAGTTGTTTTTGATTTAATTTTATTGGTCTTAATTACTTTTTTTCCTTGTGCAGCCATGAGCAAAGGACAAATTACCAGAAATATTAATGCGAAATGTTTCATAATACCTTTAATTAAAAATTACAAACTGAGGTAATTCCATGACTTCTTTTTTCTTCGTTATTTCAATTTCCTGAATCAGTGTAACATCACCTGAAGGAGATTGCAATGTTGAGTCCTTAGAATAAATGTAAACGGTATACTTACCTGAGCGAAGAAAATTGAAAGTAAACTTGCCGTTATAGTCGCACGATACCTTATCGTCGTATCCAGCCGTATTATCTCCATAAACAATGTAAACATCTTCGTCGGCACCTGCATATTCACCTTCCAATACAGAGAAAGTGGAATTATAATCCTTGACCCACACCGAGCCTGTAATGGAGGCGGTCCCACCTTCGCCAGCTTCTTTCTTGCAAGAAGACATAAGAAGCATTGCCAAAAAAATAATTGTCAGATATTTCATATTATTGAATCATAAATTTTTGTTGTACTGTTTTGTTGACTGCCGAAACCTTCATCAGATAAACCCCTGCGGGCAAAAAACTAATATCCATATTACTACTCAGAAACGGGTTGCTTATCTGACTTTCATTAACATAGACCGAAGACACAATCTGACCCGAACTATTCACAATTTCTATCAGTGCAGGCTGAACCAGATCATTGCTTTCTACCATGACATAGGTATCTGCGGGATTAGGAAACATGACCATACCTGATACCGATATGAATGATGGTCGATTATATCCTGCAAACGAGGGAATTAATAATTTATTTGGTCCTGAGCCATTCGGATAACGCCCGGCTGATTCATTTCCCACCGGATTATTATAGAACAATGAGTCAATCAATTTACCATCCGCATATTTCAGATAAATCATAGATGATGTTTCGGGCGAAAAACCTGCACAGAGCATGTTGTCTGTAGTAGTTAACTCTGTTGCGACCATCAAAAATCCATGTGATTTTATACTGGTATCAGGAAATATAAAGTAATTGCTACCATTTGCAAGTTGCAAATTTTTAAGATAGACTGTTTCTGTTGAATTATTAAAAAGTTCTATCCAACCTTCGGGTCTTCCGGTAGTTTGTAGACTGACCTGTCGGTTGCAAATTTCATTCAACGCAAGATTTCCTTCGGAAAGCTTCAGTTTTACCTCATAAAACTCATACTGTGCCCGCTGTGGCGCAAAAATCCCGGCGCTATCGTTTTCGGCCCAGATGTAATACTGCAACGTTTTACCGCTGACCGTCAGACAAGCACCAAAAACGCTGTCGTTAGCCAATCCATCGTTGTGCTGACCATCATCTGACATGACAATAGAAGTAAAATCATCGTGCGTGCTGTTGCGCCAGTACAAACGTACCGATTGGCCAGCAGTAATTCTAGCTGTAACGCACACATATTCACCTAATGCTGGCAATTCGGGACTATCGGTCACTTCAGAAATTATTGGAGCGCCCGAAAAACCCGGATATGTTTGCAAATATGTTAGACGAGCTTCCATTAAATCCCTCAGACCAGGATAACGGTAGGTTCCTGAGACTACTTCGGAATCAAGATTATGAATAAAATCGTTGTAAGTATAGAACTTATTGGTATCGTTCTGCACAAAGGTATCTATTGCTGCCATCAGCTCCTGTGCCCGGGAATAATACCAGCCTGTGGAAATATTTTCATCGATAATGGTTCGTAAATGCGCCATAAACATTTTCCGATACGTAGTATTTAAAAGTAACTGTTTAATGAGCGGTCGGGGGCTAAAAGTAGAAGACGTTAATATTTGCAGTGGATTTAGTTTTTTTGCTTTATCCACCGTTAAATTCAACGATGTAGCATCACTGTTTCGAAAGCTGCCAAAAGACATATTTAAATCCCACAAAATAGGATTGAAACGCTTATTTTCGTCTAAAAACAGGTAATAATTTTGCGAATAACCAATATAACTATCGAGATTCACCAGCGCATAATTAAAGGCATGCATCCACAAACTGCGATCGATATTCAACACTGTTGGCAAATTTGCCGTATCGTTATTTAGTGTATTAATTAGGCGTAAAAGCTGATTCCATCCCCATTGGGTCTGAAGTTTATAGAACGGGATATAACCAGAGGAATCTGTTCCATGAGTGTACGCCAAATTAGAATTCTGAGCAAAAGGATATTGTAATGCCACAGGATTGCCTTTAATCAGGACATTTTTGGGCTGACTGAAATAATGTTCCAGCATATTTTCATCTACCGCTTCTACATTGGAATATAATCCTATCAGAACATCGTTAACATATACGTTGGCAAAATAAGCTTTAGAAACTGGCATATATTTGGCTGCAATTTCGTACGAAAGTACTTCCCGCACAAACGAAGGATCATGAATTACATTGCTCAACTTGAGTTTTGTATGACCTTGATAATTTGCATTATCAATATGATAATCCAGATCAATATTAAAAGGATTTTTTTCTTGTGATAAATCCCACGAGCTATATCCTTTAAACCTTACACCAGCGCCCTTAAAAAGTTTTCCGTTGACAGTCACATCACCTTCCAGTCTCCCCTCCTCCCCAAAATTCTCGAACAAACTATCCAGAACCTCATCCCAGCTCTCTTCCTTAAAACTTATACGTATCTCAGCAACAGTTGAATAGAAATCATTCTGAGCCAAAAGAGAAAAAGTGGAAAAGAAGAATAGAATAACAGAAAAAAAACAACGGGAAAGGAGTGTCTTAAGACACTCCCTCCGGATACTTATATAGTAATTTGCATTGTTATTTTCTGTACACATCATCAACCGGATAATCTCCGTTTATTCCACAATCAATTTTGAGCTCTGAATTTGACTGCCGTCGCTTATCTGAAGAAGATACATTCCGGCATTCAGCATACGAGTATCCATTTCGCCAGCAGAATTAAACGACTCCTGCAATAATTGTTTCCCACTAAGATCAGAAATTGTTATGGTTACTGAAATATTTTCGGGTTCTATTGTCAAATAATCCTGTACAGGATTAGGATAAGTTTTACATTTCACATTAGAGAAACTGTGATCTGCCACACCCGAATTGAAGAATATTCTGGAAACGCCCATTCCGGTTGCTACCCACACATACTGATCATCTAAAGCCAGTCTGATTACCTGTTTATTCACAAGGCCTTCATCGGTTGAAAAATTTGTCCACGAAATACCATTGAAAAAACTAACACCACCATCTTGATTATAATCGGCAAAAAAACCTGCCCACATATTTCCAGCATTGTCAAATTGAATGTCTCTAGTAAAATCATTATAAATATTACAGCTTGCCGTATCATATGTCGTTACAACATTATTAGAATTATCCAGTTTGGTTATGCCATACCATGTTCCAATATATTTGTTATTACTGGCATCAACCCCAATAGCAAAGACATTATCATCGGGCAATCCCGTAGAAATATTTATTACAGTAAAATCTGTCCCATCATAGTAAGCAGCCCCACCCATTAATGTGCCAAACCAGGTATTTCCCAGCGAATCAGAAGCAATACAATTGACTGCATCTGTTGGCAAACCATTTACGGAGGTAAAAGTTGTCCAGGTTGAATTATAAAGCCTCGACACACCTGTATAGGTAGCAAACCATACCCCACCATTGGGATCACCATGAATATAAATCACAGCATTATCTACAAGACCATCTGCAGTGGTATAGGAAGTCCAATCTGTACCGTCAAATTTACTAACGCCATCATCCGACCCAACCCAAACGTTATTCATTTTGTCTACAGCAATAGCACTAATATAATTCGAAATTACGCCATCAGTCGTCGTAAAAACTGTCCACACCTCAGTTTCGGAGAAACGGGCTACCCCATTGGCTGTTCCGAACCATTTATTATTATCCTGATCAACAACCACGCCACCACTCACATAATCATCGGGCAAGCCATTTGCCGTTGTGTAATTGGTAATGGATGTACTCTGTGCATTAAGGCTTCCACTTATAAAAAGAAGACAAAGCAAGGAGATAAGAAAGCTTAATTTTTTCATAGGGTTTTATTTTAAAAGAATGATTTTCTTAACCGTTTTTTGATTTCCAGTAATAACCTGAATCAAGTATATCCCGTTTTCGTTTGAAGACAAATCCACTTCACTTAGACGATCTCCCTGACAAATTGTTTTACCATATATATCCATTACTATAATTGAATAATCCTCTTCTGCCATATTCGAAATGTGTATCATTCCAGTAGAAGGGTTAGGGTAAATTTCTATAGCAGAAGTCGCTTCGGTTTCGGATACGGAAGTTCCAAGGACTTCGATATAGACTGAAGCCGTATCACTACAACCAAGTGCTGTATTGGTAATTGTTACAATGTAAGTCCCTGAAACGGCAGGATAAATTGTGGGGTTTTGTGTATTTTCTCCGGATGACCATGCGTAGGAATAAGTAGGACTGGTTTCTGTTACGGATACGGCACTTGAATTCAAGGTTACAGGATTTCCCTCGTTAACAGATGTTGCTGAACTCGAAGCAGAAGCAATGGGCCCTCTGACTTGGCATTTGGTAAAACGATAGCAATGTGATGAACTGGTTGCTTTAGACCACAAAACAGTTCCAGCAGAATTTATTTCATACACCGAGCCAAAAGCATTGTTTACCAACATATTGCCATTAGGCAGTTGCTGTGAATTGCCTTCATTTGAGGCAGAGAAAGAACTATTATATTGATAAGCATAGGTAGAAGGAAGTGTAGCAACACCTGGATTCATAGTATAACTATCTCCATCATAAGGAGGAAGCCAAATATCAACAGCTGTCTTTCCACCAGTACCGCCGGCATTGTTATATCCGCAAAGGTAACCGGGATAATTTGGATTATCATTAGGTACCCAGTGTGCGTCATGAATAGTAGAGAACACGGCAGTTCCTGTTGCCCCGAAAGAAGCCGGATTGCCCCATCGGTAAAGAAAATCGCCGCCTTTACCATATATTCCTCCGGTATGTCCTGCTGCCTCGGCGGTTGTAGTGCTATGATCTATAACAAAAACAGAATTCATAAAATGCATGCTAATAGCAATCTGATCCAACTCTTCGTTATAATCTACGCCATTCATATGCCAACGATCCGTTTTATCCTGCCCTGGGGTATAATTAATATTTAATAACTGTGGATTATCAATAATAGAGGTAACATAATTATCCTTTGCAGGATTATTGTTTTGACACAGATGATCCCACAAATGCCACTCCCACACAACAACGCCCGTTGTCGGTCCGGTCTGGCGAACTTCCATAAGCTTCTCTGATTTAATACTAACCGTTGTAGTGGCTCCTGCTTGTGTGGCTTCTGCAGATGTCTTCAATTCATAGGCAATCATCAGCACATTTCCGTTCGGCATGGGACAAATGTCGTGATGTAATGTATAGGTAGAACTATTGTACTGAAAGTCCCATGTAGTATTCCCACCCCAGTCGACTTTCTGAACGCCACCGGTTACACCACCTCCGGTCATACCTCCTGAGGCAGTATATGTATAAGTTCTTACCAAAGTGTCGCCGGGAATCAAGTAAGCTGAATAAGCCGATTTTTTATTGGAGGCAAAAGTCCAAGTTTTATATGTAGCTGCAACATCAGCGGTATCCACCAAATAAGCTTTTGTTCCGTTTTTGGTTGCATATAAAGTATACAAACCCCATTGCTGAGAATACCCCGAAAGCGTCACAGACATCAGTGAAAATAAAGCGACAATAAAAAGAAGTCCATTTTTCATAATAACTCTGAATTAAATATTTGTTACAAAAATATTAACAAATGAATATTCAGATGTTATAGAATTTGGTAAATAGTTTATATTTAAACGTGCCATCATCAAATTATCTCTACAACATTAACATTACTTCATCAAAGATAGTTACTTGTCCCGAAATTCATTTCATTATTTCTTTAATCCTACTTCTTTAAAACACCATAATCATACCACAGTATTCATTCAATATAAACTAAACAGGAAAATTTTTATGCTATGTATAACTCTCATTTGTATAGACGGAGACTCCTTTATTAACGCTTAAGCGCTACTGTTTTCTGAAATAAAATTCTGTTTTATCTAGTAAGATTCACTTTTAGAACTTCTTCATGATCGACGAAAACTAACCTTACAAAGTAAAGTCCATCCGGGCAACAACTAATGTTGACAGTTTCCTTACCATTAGTTTCAGATACAATTTTCCCATAAACATCTGTAACTATTACCTTATAATACTCCACAACATTAAAGGGAGAGGTAATGACAAATATTCCTTTTGTGGGATTGGGACAAACTATGTACTTAGAAGTAATATTTACAAAGGGCACTTCGACAAAAATAAAAGAATAAAGCGATGACATCGCTGTGCATCCGTTATCATCCTTTATCATTACCTGATAGTTTCCCTCCTGCAGAGGTGTCAGGTTTTGCACTGTATCTCCCAAAAGGATAGTCCCATTGAAGTACCACTGATATAGATTAGCTGGTGTTGAAGTTAAAATGTTCCCACTCTGAGAAATTTCAGGAGAAACCGGCAATGGATTCACCTCCACAAAAACGCTGGAGAAAGCTGTTGTAGGACCACTTGTCACACTGACACTATATAATGTCGACACCAATGGTGCAACAATTGGATTTTCAATATTTGAAGTAAACCCACCCACATCCGACGACCACATCCAGTCTAGTCCTGTGTTACCCGTAGCCATTGCTCCCAGTTGAACACTATCTCCGGCACAAATAACCGACGGACTAGCACTCGCCTGAACGGACAGAACACCACCGGTTACAGTCACCAGTAGATCATCACTGTCAGTACATCCGCCAGAAGAAGTAACTGTAACAGAATATGTTGAGTTCCATGCAGGGGTAATAGTTATAATGGACGTAGTATCTCCGGTGTTCCACAAATAACTACCCCCTCCCGAAGCGGTTAGTTGGGCTGAATTGCCATAAGTCAATAAAATATCATTCCCTGCATTTGCTTCTGGGGTTTGAAAGACGGTAATCAAAATCGAATCTGTATTGCTGCAACCAAGGGCAGTATTTGTGACGGTCACATAATACACCTCTGTTTCAGCCGGAGTAAGAGTCTGACTCTGATCGGCAGACCCTGTAGACCACAAATAGGAATATACAGGATTACTTTCGGTGGGAGAATTTGCAGCAGCTTCCAGCGTAACTTCAGAACCAGCACATATTATTGCGGAAGAAGATATTACATCAACCACCGGTCCTCGAATATAACATTTATCATATCGTAATCCCTGTGCGGCATTAGCAGTTCTCGACCACAGTATATTTCCGTCAATATCTACTTCATAAATGTTTGCCCCCGTATTACAAATTAACATATTTCCATTGGGCAGCTGTTGAGAATTCCCCATGGTTGGTGCTACAAAGTCTGTTGTCTGCCTAAGAAAATAAGAAGCAGGACTACCTGCCATGGGAGTATAAACATTACCATCAACAGGAGGAACAATAATATCAATACAAGTATTTCCCCCTGGGCCTCCGGTATTATTGTATCCCACGAGACAATCAGGACAAGGCAAATAATCTTCCGACGTCCAGCGAGCATCATGAACCTGATTAAAAACAGCATTTCCCGTAGCGCCATAAACCGCAGGATTACCCCAGCGATAGAGAAAATCGCCACCTTTTCCCGAAATTCCTCCGGCATGTCCTGCGGCCTCGGAAGTTGTGGTACTATGATCAATTACATAAAACTCGCCCATCCTATTCAGGCTAAAAGCAATCTGATCTTTCTCTGCATTATAATCTATACCGTTCATATGCCAGCGATCGTAGCCCGTTCCATAATTTAGATTCATTAACTGTGGGTTATCAATAATGGAATTAACAAAGTTATCTTTCGAAGAATTATGATTCTGACACAAATGATCCCAAAGTTTCCATTCCCACACAACAATTCCAGAAGTAGGGCCCGTGGGTTTAATCTCCACAATTTTTTCAGACAAAACGGCAGAACTTACGGAAGCTCCTGCCTGTATCGCCTCAGCCAAACTTTTAACATCAAATGATATTAATAGAACATTCCCATTGGGTAAAGGACACATATCGTGATGAGACCCAAAGGTGGAAGACGAATAAATATAATCCCAAACAATGGTTCCATCCCAGAGTATTTTCTGAATCTTACCATTATGTGCTGCCCCACCCATAATCTCAAATAAACCATAGGAAACAGACCTTACTAAAGTGTCGCCAGGTATCATATAACAGGAGTATCCATTGACCTCTGAAAAATTCCATGATTTAAAAACATTGGGAACATCAGCCGTATCGACTAAATATACCTTTTTAGTAAATCGCTCACTATACAAAGTATACAAGCCCCATTGCTGAGCAGAAACACTATTAAATAGATTAAAAATAAATAGAGATACAATAATCCTTTTTATCATAAAATAAATTTAGCCCAATGGCTTTTAGAACTCCAAATTTATAAAAAATAAACTTCATGATGCCGTTTTAAGATATATTAAACAGCTATACAAAATCATAGAGTTTAAGTTTCAATTTTTTTGGTTATATTTATGCATGAAATTTTTCATCTTTTTACTTCTAATAATTCCATCTGATATGAAAATTGAATCAACTTACCTGCCGGTAAAAGACTTCAAACTTGAAAACTATTTAGGCACATGGTACGAAATAGCCCGTTTTGATCATTCATTTGAACAGGGATTAACTCATGTGACAGCCCAATATGAAATGAAAGAAAATGGCATGGTCCGCGTAATAAATAAAGGGAGAAAAAACGGAAAAGAAAAAATAGCTACAGGCAAAGCAAAATTTAATGGAGATATTCATTTGGGACACCTCAAGGTATCCTTTTTTCTATTCTTTTATGCCGATTACATTATTATATATCTTGACGATAATTACGAGACGGCCATAGTCACATCAGGCGCTGATTATCTGTGGTTTCTATCGCGTAAACCAGAAATTAGTCAGGATAAAAAAGAACAATTAATTCAACTGGCTAAAAATAATGGGTTTAATACAGAAAAGCTCATTTGGGTTGATCAACAATAAGAGCCTTATTAATTGATTTCTTGCACGTTATAACTCTTACACCTTGTTCCAATTAAAAAAAAATCAGATTTTTATCAAATATTACATTTTTTGTCATACATTTGCTGCGTTTACTAATTTTTATTTAAATGAATCTCTACATCGGAAATCTTGATTACAGTATCAGGGAAGAGCAATTACGCGAAATGTTTGAAGAATTCGGAGAAGTTTCTTCAGCAAAAGTTATCACTGACAAATTTTCAGGCCGCAGCAAAGGTTACGGTTTTGTTGAAATGCCCAATGACGGCGAAGGAGAAGCCGCTATTGCCGCTTTAAACGGAAAATCTATCAAAGAGCGCGCTCTTTCTGTGACACAGGCTCGTCCGAAAACCGAAGGTGGTTTTCAGAACAACCGTTCCAGAAGGTAATTAGACCTATTTAGCTCTAACTAAAATTTTACTGTTCCCGAAAAGGACATAGCTAGTATATGTATTCTTCGGGTTCAGTTTTCTTTTTGTCTAAACTCATCCTACCTGTTAAGAAATTTTTATAAGTCAACCTCTGAGTCTAGAAATAGAACAGAGGTTTTACTTATATTTGGCCTATTATAATATGCTTATGAAATCGATATTTTTGATCTTTTTATCCTGTTTGTTTCTGCAATTGTCCGCTCAGGACACCATCGTCAACTTTTATAAAAATGGCAAGAAACATAGTGAAGGACTCTGGTATAAAGGAGGCGAACTCGGTACTTGGAAATATTATGACAAAAAAGGGCGGCTCGATTATGAAGCCGACATGTATTACGGAAAAGTCAACGGTAAAGTAATTTACTATTACCCAAACGGACAGAAAAAAAATGAAGGAGAAATCCGTTATGAAATGCAAAAGGGACCATACTCCGAATGGCACGAAAATGGAAAATTAACCGTACAGGGTTATTATAAATCGGGCTTTAAAGACAGCTTGTGGACATGGTATTACGAAAACGGCCAAAAGCAGAAAGAAATTTATTACGAAATTACTGGCATCGAACGCCTGATTAATTATTGGAATCCCGATGGTAAAAAAATTGTTTCCGATGGCAACGGATATTTAAAAGCGATAAACTCTGCAGGTAAAACAGTTTCCGAAGGCAAATACACGAATGGCAGAGAAGATGGAGAATGGACCTACTACTTCCCCTCCGGCGCCATACAGGCAAAAGGTTCTTATACCGGAGGAAAATATTCTGGAAATTGGACTTGGTGGTACGAAGGGGGTCAGAAAAAATCTGAATTCAACTATACCAGTGGCAAAAACATATCCTGGTTTCAGAATGGAAATATCGAAATGGAAGGTGTCCTGAAAGACAGTCTTAAAGAGGGTCTCTGGACATTCAACTACGAAAATGGGAAGAAAGAAACCGAAGGTTCCTACCTCTATGGAAAAAGAAACGGAGTGCATACCAAATGGTACAAAAACGGAAATAAACAAAGTGAAATCACTTTCGAAAAAGGAATGAAAAATGGCAAGGCTACCTGGTGGTTCGAAAATGGCAAAACAGATATGGAAGGCTCCTTCGAAAGCGATATTCAACAAGGACTTTGGACATACTGGAGGACAGATGGAGGTAAAGGAAACGAAGGCATGTACAAAGACGGAAAAATGGATGGGAAATGGACCTATTGGTATGCCGGAGGTAAAATATGGAAAGAGGTTACCTATGCCGAAGGAATTAAAAATGGACTAAACATAGTATACTACGAAAACGGCAAGATCTCTCATAAAGGCAATTTTCTGGACGACAAAGAAGAAGGCTTTTGGGAAATGTACTACGACGATGGTACAAAAAAAATGGATGGAACATTTTCTCATGGTATCATGAACGGTAAATGGACCGGCTATTATGAAAACGGCATTAAAAAGTATGAACTTAATTATACCGACTCTGTTCTTAATGGTAAAGCCTTGTACTGGTTTTCCAACGGAAATCCTCAATCGGAAGAAAACTATGTTAACAAAGAATACCACGGCGCCTATAAAACCTGGTACGAAAACGGGAAACCCTGTATCACCGGACAGTATAAAGCAGGAAAGAAAGATGGAACGTGGTTATCATACAACGACTTCGGCATTCTGATCCGTAAAGAAGCCTACGAAGAAGACAGACCCACCGGAAAATGGACTGCATGGCATAAAAACGGAAATATACAGTCCGAAATCTCCTACAAAAACGGTCTTAAAGACGGCACCCTGAGGTATTATAACGAAAATGGCGAAGTTATCTACGAAGCCAAATACAAAGGCAACAAATTGGATAAAGTAATCAAGGAAGTGAAACAATAGTTGGTTTTTTGTTTGATAATGTTTGACAAGTCTTAGGCTTCGTTTGTTTGATATACGTTGACAAGTTTTAGTTTTTTTGTTTATTAAGTTTCACAAGTGCTAGTCTTCGTTTGTTTGATGAAGCTTCACAGGTCTTAGTCTCTGTTTGTTTAATATACGCTGACAAGTCTTAGGCTTTTTGTTTATTAAGTTTCACAAGTGCTAGTCTTCGTTTGTTTGATATACGCTGACCAGTCTTAGTTTCTTTGTTGATGGATACACTTATTTTATACTGTTCAAAAACATCTGGATATTCGCACGACTCAGCTTACTTCATTTGTTTAGTACTTTAATTTTTATAATCTTTGCTGAATAATTCGCCTGTTTGACAGAAAAATCTAAAATATATTTTGTTTCCGATGCTCATCTGGGATTCCCCAATGCAAAGGAAAGCTTGCTAAGAGAACGCCTCCTCGTTGAATTACTTCAAAAAATGGCCATTGACGCAAAAGAAATAATCCTCCTGGGAGATATTTTTGATTTCTGGTTCGAGTATAAAAAAGTCGTACCCCGCGGTTTTACCCGCTTAATGGGAACCTTGGGATTGCTTACAGACCAAGGAATAACCATACGTTTTTTTAAAGGGAATCACGATATGTGGACCTTCGGTTACCTCGAAAAAGAATGCGGAGTCATTATTCACCATGGAAAACATAAAACCGAGTATTTCGGCAAAAAATTCTTTATTGCTCACGGCGACGGATTAGGTCCCGGAGATAAAGGATATAAAAGACTTAAACGTGTCTTCAACTCAAAATTCATGCAATGGTTTTTTGCCCGTTTTCATCCCAACTTCTCTTTTACCATTGCCCAAAAATGGTCGTTTAGCAGCCGCTTAAGTGATACCGTCGAGGATTATACTTTTCAGGGGGAAGAAAACGAAAGACTACTCCACTACGCCCGCAGAAAACTGAAAAAAGAACCTTTCGATTTCTTTGTCTTTGGTCATCGCCATGTACCCTTACTTATTGACATGGATAACGGCGCAAAATATGTTTCGCTGGGCGACTGGCTGCATCATTTCACTTACGCCGAATTCGACGGCAATATTATGAAACTCAACGTGTATCCTCATGCTGCTGAATGACGAGTATTACATGAACGAAGCTTTAAAAGAGGCACACAAAGCCCTCAATCAGGACGAAGTCCCCGTAGGCGCCATTGTGGTTTGTCAGGGCACCATCATTGCCAGAGCGCACAACCAGACTGAGACTTTAAAAGATGCCACTGCCCACGCAGAAATGATTGCACTCACTTCTGCCCAATCGTATCTCGGTTCAAAATACCTTAACGATTGCACTATTTACATCACACTCGAACCCTGCGTTATGTGCGCCGGGGCGCTACACTGGACTAAAATCGGTCGTATTTGCTTTGGTGCTGACGATCCCAAATTCGGGTCTTCGCTGGTTGGCAAACGTTTGTATCATCCAAAAACCGAAGTCACAACCGGTGTTCTTGATGTAGAGTGCGGAAAAGTACTAACAGATTTTTTTAAAAAGAAACGAAGTGTTCCAAAACAGTAAATCTCTTTATTTTCTGATTCTTCTTCTGGTTCTATTTTCCTGCAACGAAAATGTAAAGCAAGAATCTTCAAAAGTAATTCAGAATGATTCTATTAAAGCCGATCCAATTATACCCGAAGGCTTCAATTCCAAAGCTTTTTTCGATAGCGTGGTCAATGTGGCTAAAAAGAATGACTTCGACACCCTTGCCCAAGGTGGTTTGCTGAAATCAGACCATTTCGAAACAGATTATTATATATCTATGATTTTGCGAAAGAAGGATGCCGAAGCGAAAGATCTGGATGGAATTTACACATTATATAATTGTATACTCAAGAGCAATTCCATTAAAAAAGCAGACAGCCGGGATATTACGGTAGATGTATATGTTTGTAAAGACAGTCTTACTGCCGATTTCTGGAAGGGAAAACTGAAGAGTTTATATGATAATAGTGGTGGCGAACCTTTAAAAGAATTGTATTATCTTACAGTAAGTGGAAATGTTTTAGTTCACACTACCACCCGCGCTTTTATGTGGCAGGAAGAACTTGATAAGATTCAGAAAGCTTGCAAAGTATTACTTGAAAATTAAAAAAAGTTTGGTTTTCAAGTATAATCCAAAACTTTTCTATTCAAAAAGTCCTTTATAAACTGACAGGATATTATTCCAGCGCTCTTCACTCATGGTCGTACCAATCACTTCAATTACGTTTCCTGCCAACAGCGATCCCATTTTCCCACAGGTTTCCATGTTTTTGCCATGGTAATAACCCGACAAAAAACCCGAAGCATAAAGGTCGCCGGCACCCGTAGTGTCTTTTGAAACAGCTTGTAAAGGAGCTATTCTTGTTATTTCGTTATTTCTTGCAATCAACGATCCGCGACTACCAATTTTGACAACAGCGATTTCGCAGTCAGCCGCAATTTTACGAAGGGCTTCTTCTTCATAAAGTCCGGTCAACGCCAGCGCTTCTTCTTCGTTGGCAAAAACAATGTCGACATAGTTTTTAATATAATCGGCTAAAAAGTCCTTGTTGGCTTCCACTACATTATAGCTGGCCATGTCAAGCGCTACTTTAATACCCAGTTCTTTTGCCAGTTTTCCGGCTTTCATCATCAAACTGTGATTGAAAACCAGATATCCTTCGATCATTAATATGGAAACATCTTTAAAACTATCAAGAGTCAGGTCGTCTTCTACCAACTCAACGGCAGCACCAAGACAAGTGGCAAAGGTTCGTTCAGAATCGGGCGAAATAAAAGCCAATGCTCTTCCGGTAGGCTGAAGTCCTTCTAGTAACATTGGATGTACTGCATGACTCATCATATCGTCACGATACAACTGTCCAAATTCATCGGGATGAACCTTTCCCAGATAAGCGACAGGAATCCCTAATTTACCCAGACCTCTGGCAGTATTGCCGGCAGCACCTCCGGAAGCAAGGGATTTGGTTATATTACCTAATCCTTCGATTAAAGCATTGCTTTTATCCAGATCTACCAATTGCATGCTTCCCTTAGGAAGACCTAATTCCTGTAAAATTATTTCATCATCTATTTTAACGAGAACATCCACCAATGCATTACCGAGACAGAGTATCTTTTTCATCTTTTTTTTGCAAAGATAATAAAGAATTAATGTAGGTAAATTTATAGGGGCAGAAATGACAAATTTTAAAAAAACTGCCATTTCAATTGATATTATCTCCTACGTTTAAAATTCGCCTTAAAGACGGGCTTTTTTACTTCAGCATTCTCGTCCTGCACAAGTAACATATCAACTTGCCGGCGCTGTAAATTCACTTTCTGAATGGTAACATTCACTTTATCGCCCAACTGGTATTTGTTTCCGGTATGTTTCCCCTGAATAAGCATGCGACGATTATCGAAAACATAAAAATCGTCTTCCAGATTTCTTAAAGGAACCAAGCCCTCGCACTTATTCTCAACAAGTTGAACAAAAATCCCAAACTCTGTCACTCCCGAAATAATACCTTCGAAAGGAATACCTATTTTGTCGGATAAAAATTCGGCCTGTTTGTATTTCACCGAAGCTCTTTCTGCATCTGCCGATTTTTGTTCCATTTCGGACGAATGCTTACACAATTTTTCGTAGACATCGGGCTTCACATTTTTCCCGTCGTTCAGGTAATAAAAAAGCAAGCGGTGTGCCATCATATCGGGATAACGACGTATGGGTGAAGTAAAATGAGAGTAATACGAAAAAGCCAGTCCGTAATGCCCGATATTATGCGTACTGTACTCGGCTTTGGCCATCGAACGTATAGCCAAGTTCTCAATCATTTCTTTTTCGGGTTTGCCTTTGATATCTTCTATCAGTTGATTGATAGACATGGCAATAGCCCTGTTCCCGTCGATTTTGATTTTGTAACCAAACTGTTTGATAAATCCGGCAAACTGACCCAGTTTCTGTTCATCGGGACGATCGTGAATTCGGTATACAAAGGTATGTGGTTGCCAGCCGGGTCTGGCTTTACCTATATGTTCGGCTACGTATTTATTGGCCAGGAGCATAAACTCTTCAATCAGTTTATGAGCATCTTTACTTTCTTTAGTATAGACTCCCAGCGGTTTGCCATTTTCGTCAAGTTTAAATTTGAATTCCACTTTCTCAAATCCGAGCGCACCATTTTTAAAACGTCTTGCCCTGAGTTGTTTAGCCAGGTCGTTGAGAAGTAAAACATCTTCTTTGAAATCACCCTCACCGGTATCAATTATATCTTGAGCTTCGTCGTAACTAAAGCGGCGATCGGAACAGATAATGGTTTTCCCAAACCATTCTTTTACAACGCCAGCCTGAGGAGTGATTTCAAATACCGCCGAAAAACAGAGTTTATCTTCTTTGGGTCTGAGCGAACAGAGGAAATTGGAGAGATTTTCGGGCAACATGGGAATCACACGATCAACAAGATATACCGAAGTGGCTCTGTTTTGTGCTTCCTTTTCGAGCAACGATTCAGGGTCAACATAATGAGTTACATCCGCAATGTGCACTCCTATTTCGTAATTCCCATTGTCCAGTCTTTGTATGGAGAGGGCGTCGTCAAAATCCTTGGCATCCTCGGGATCAATGGTAAAAGTGGTAATCTTACGAAAATCTCTTCTTTTCTTAATTTCAGCAGCGGTAATTTTTAAAGGTATATTCTTGGCCTCTTCTTCCACCTCAGCAGGAAAAGCAACAGGCAGTTCAAATTCGGCCATAATAGCGTTCATTTCCACAGCATGTTCTCCAGCAAAACCCAGAACTTCAATAATTTCGCCCACAGGGTTTTTATTGGAAGCAGGCCAATCTGTAATACTGGCAATAACTTTCTGACCATCCTTCACACCCTTGAGTTTGTCGGGAGGAATAAAAATATCGTTGGCCAGTGATTTTCCGTCGGGAACAACAAAGGCAAAACCATGCGACAACTGTGCCGTCCCTACGTAAGTATTTTTAGCCCTTTTGATGATTTCGACGACTTCGCCTTCTAAAATATTCTTCTTTCGATGAGCATAGACATAAACGCGAACCAGATCGCCGTTCATCGCATGATTCAGGTTTTTTTGCGAAATAAAAACTTCGTCCTGTGTATCATCAGTGATAAGTGTAGCTGACCCATTTGGCAGCATATCGATGTTACCTGAGATATTTCCGCGGGAGACAATAATTATAAATTTGCCCCTTTCGTTTTCTTCCAGAATTCCGGTCTCGGCCATTTCAGCCAGAACGATGTTTACTAGTTGCCTTTCGTCCACGCGGGAAATACTAAGCCTTTTAGAAATTTGCTTATAGTTGAGTGGTTGTTGGGGATTCTCGTTGAAGATATGTAATATCTGTGTCTTCAATGATTTTTTGTTAAGCGATTCGCTTTTGTTTGTTGATTTTTTCATTTAGAAATCTTTGTAATTGTTTAGAATCTGTGTAGATAATTTGATATACACAAGGTTAGTGATTTTTGAGACATGAGACTGAATTTCTTTCCGATAGTTTATACCTGCAGATAAAATAAAATTGTACCTGGGGTTAATGATATATCCTATCTCTGTGTTTACATGTACGATACTTGTCCCTATTCCGGGATAGTCAACTTCAAAAAATGGCAAGGAAACTGAAGCAGAAGTGTCAGACAGACTTAAATTCGAACCAAAGTTAGTTCCAGTGGCATCTTTACCGGTAAAGGCATTGGAGCATTTCAAGGATAAATAGGTGCTTTTGTACTGATATTGAAGCTGGCAAACCGTCTCATTGAAATTTGCACCCAGTGGATGTGCCAAGCCCTCATTCATGCCGGTATAGGATTGTCTTCGGATTCGATGCATGTAAGTATAGGGAAGTACTCGATTATACTCTGCCAACAACATCAGGTTTTTTATTTTAAAAGGTTCAAGTATTCTGCACCCAACCTGATAGCCGTATCGGTTATAAATCCCCAGACTGTCTGCTGTATGAAGACCGCTTAAATCGTCAACCATCACCTGAGAATAAAGCACTATGGATTGAATGGGATTCCAGCTCATATCAAGCCCTAGCAATACATTATTGTCATTATTCATGCCATATTGAAAGACTCTGAAAAAGGGAATGGGATTGAAAAAGGACAAGGGAAAATCATTATTGCTCGTTTCGTTTGTTGTTCGCCATATAATTGCCTCAGTTAATGAAACATGTATTCTGTATGGCAACTGTATTCCCATCGAAGTAAAAGTTCCATGACTTCGTTGGTATACCAGCAAGCGGCTGTCTTCTTTATAAACATCCTGAAAAGCAGTAAACATATGGCTAAACTCAAGTTTTTTAAGCCGTGTACTAATTTTCAAAAAAGGATAAAACGAATTAAAATCGCTCAAAATCAGTGAACGATACCCCTGACCGATAAACTGTTTGCCTTGTCCGGCTTCTATAGTCAGATTTTTTAACGGAAGCCAGTATATTTGCCCAAAGGCATATGCAAAATCGTATCCCCCCTCTTTAAAGTTTTTATATCTTCCTAAACCGGAAATGACTCTTTTACTTTTATAATAATCTCTTTGGTAGGCTGGGAAATATGCCTGATTTTCGACAGCCCCCGTTAAAAAATAAAAGTTCTCGGAAAGTTTACCCTTTAAAATTAATCCCCGGCTATTTTGAGTGAAAGAGGTGTCTTCCTGAATAGCATAACTAAAATCAATGATAGGATCTGCCGATAAGTCGATTGTAGAATCATGCAATTCGAAGAAGTGTTTGTTTCTGAAATATTTGTTGAATTTATTATTGTACTGCTTTATCCCTTTTTGCTGAGCTTCTGCAAAATTTAAAGGGGAACGGTAAATCGTTGGAAGATATAGACTGTCATGAGCATAGCTTTTATTTGCCCAAACATCGTCAAACTGGTTAAAAAGTTTTAGTTCTGTTTGTGAAAATAAGGACTGAGAAATAAATAAAAGTCCGAAAATTAATAAGCTATTCTTTGCCATTGATATTTACAGGGCCTTTCTTTTTTACACGATACTGCAAATAATAGGTAAATCCCAGACAAAAAGACAAAAGAATAAATCCAAGCAGATATACATTTAAACTACGTAAAATAAACGCAGTAAAAATAATGACGAGGGAAAATAATGACAATACTAGTGTTGCCTTTATATGCGACAAACCCAATCGCAATAAGGAATGATGCAAGTGATTCTGATCGGGATAAAAAGGTGATTTTCCTTTGAGAATTCTTAGAGAGAAAACCCTAAACAGGTCGTAAAGAGGAATAAAAATCACTGCCATAGCAATGACTGGAGCTGCCTTTAATTTAGCTGGAAGCAAGGCGGAGGGTTCGTTGGCAATAATAAATTCAAAGCATAGTACAGACAATACAAGTCCGACCAGCATCGACCCCGTATCTCCCAAAAATATTCTTGCTGGAGTCAAGTTAAAACGCAGAAAAGAAATCAACGCACCTGCCAAAGCAAAAGATATTATAGCATGCTGAGAATTCTGTTCCGATTGAACAAAGAAAATACCGAGTGTAAAAGCCGCAATGATTGATAAACTGGCAGCTAATCCATTAATACCATCAATTAAATTTATAGCATTAATAATTAATACGATAGTTGCAATAGAAAATAGTATACTTACAATTTCGGGAAGTTGTGAAACCCCCAATATTCCAAACATATGCGTAATACGTATGTGTCCCCAGACAACTACAATTGCTGCAGCAAGCACCTGTCCTATAAGCTTTTTGAATGGTGAAAGACCCAGAATATCATCTTGTAAACCAATAAATATTATAACTACCATTGCAGCAATTACATGTTGCAAATGAGGACAGGTAGAAAAATTGGTCCAAAAAGTTAAAGTAAAAACTAAACCCGAGAATATTGCAAGACCTCCCAAGGTCGGAACTCGGGATTTATGCAGTTTTCTCCCTCCCGGTTCATCATATAAGTGTTTTACCTCAGCTACTTTTATTATGACAGGAATTGCCATATAACTAAGAACCAGCGAAGTAAAAAAACTTAATACAAGACTTTCTGTATACTGCAATTCTCTATAATATTTGTCTCAAACTTATAAAAATTATTTGAGTCCACTAAATATTTTTACAATTTACCAAATAACGGTCACATTACCTGCATATTCGTGTCTGCTGGCCCGGAAATCATTAAACACAACGATCCAGGTGTAAGTTCCTGATTTTACAGTCTTACCAGATTTATCTTTACCATTCCAGCCAT
>PHDH01000254.1 GCA_002840935.1 Bacteroidetes bacterium HGW-Bacteroidetes-21
TATAATAGTAGTACAGCAAACAGATGGCATTTGGATAAAATTCAATCGGAATCCGCATGGGATTTATGTCAGGGTCTTCCTTCAGTGAAGATTGCCATAGTTGACAATGCTATTGATATATCTCATCCTGATCTTGTAAATAAAGTTGTTGCTGCAATTGATTTGGCAGATGGCGATAATGATCCTATTCCTCCTCAAAATACAACCATTTGGTCGCATGGAACACATACATCCGGACTGGCAGCAGGCCACACAAACAATAGTGTTGGTATTGCTTCTATCAGTTATAATTGCAGTCTTATTGCAGTTAAGGCTGGGCGTGATGATGACGGTGGACAAGGTGCTACGCATATGTATGAAGGAATTACCTGGGCTGCAGATAATGGTGCCGATGTAATCAGTTTGTCATTAGGAGGTCCAAATTACCATATTACTATGCAGATGGTGATCGATTATGCTTATAATAAAGGAATTGTTATTGTTGCTGCTGCTGGGAATAATGGTGATGGCGCTGAAGATGCTAACAATGTTAATTATATTGGCTATCCTGCTGCTTGTAATCACGTGATTTCTGTTGGGGCAACCAATGGAAATGATAAAAGTGCTTCATTTTCTGAATTCGGCACCTGGATTGATGTTGTAGCTCCCGGAGGGTATCAGAATGATGGAGGTCTTTTAGATCTACTTTTAGGCAGATCGGTATACAGTACTTTTATGGGTAACACCTATGGTAAAATGCAGGGAACATCTATGGCCTGTCCGATTGTTGCAGGATTGTGTGGACTCATGCTGGCGGCAGATACTAATATGTCTGTAGAGCAGGTGGAAGCATATTTGAAAGCTACCTGTGATAATATTGAATCATTGCAGGATGTCGCTCGTCAGGGAATGGTAGGAGCTGGTCGTATTAATGCATTTCGTGCTATTCAAATGGTTCAGGCCAATATTTCTCCCTTATATGCCGATTTCACATCCAATGCAAGTTATATTGGCGAAGGAGGAACGGTCAACTTTTTTGATGAGTCTATTGGCACACCAACTTCATGGTTGTGGTCGTTCCCCGGTGGCACGCCTGCAAGTTCAACAGATCAAAACCCTTCAGGAATTCTATATAGCACTTATGGCTCGTATAATGTGACATTAATTGTATCCGACGGAACTCATTTTGATACCATTACAAAGCCCGCTTTTATTACTGTTCAACAAGCCATTGAAAGCGCTTGGACAGAGCAGGCATCTGGTTTTACATCCATGTATCGTGGAGCTTATCGTATGTCGATTACCAGTTCCAGTAATGCCTGGGTTTCGGCTGTAGATGGGACTACCGGCAATCCTTTAAAAGATTTTACCCGTACACTGGATGGTGGAAATTTATGGACACCTGGCGCTGTTGCTGTTGTAGGAAGTATTGCTATTGCAAATATATCTGCTATTAATGATAACCTTGCCTGGGTAGCTATGTATCCGACATCGGCTGCAGGCGGAAAAGTGTACAGAACAGATAACGGTGGCGCCAACTGGACACAACAAGGAGCTATCATGTTTACAAATACAGCCAGCTTTTTGAATGTTATTCATTTCTTTAACGAAAATGAAGGTTTTTGCATGGGCGATCCGGTAAATAATGAGTTCGAAATATATTATACTACTGACGGTGGTACTACTTGGAATCCTGTGGCAGCTGCTAATTCACCGGATGCTCAATCTGGTGAAATGGGATGGACTGGAGTCTACGATGCTTCGGGTAATACTGCCTATTTTGGAACGAATTTGGGTCGTATCTATAAATCTGTCGATAAGGGTATTACATGGACGGTTACGACAGCTTCTGGTTTGACAGATATTTCAGATCTGGCTTTTAGTTCCAACAGTACGGGTATGGCTATTCAGAAAGTCTATGATACTGGAACTGGTGCCATTACTTCAACTACCGTAAAATTAACTATTGACGGAGGAAATACTTGGTCGACGATTACTCCTGCTGGTCCTTTCTGGAAATCAGATATTTGTGCTGTTCCTGGTATTTCTGGTAAATATTTTTCTGTCGGCTCAGATGGTGCTGCTTCCGGAAGTGCTCATTATGGGTCATCTTATTCGCTGGATTATGGTGCTAACTGGTTGCCAATTGATACAGGTATTCAATATATTAGTGTTCAATTTTTGAATGATACTATTGGCTGGGCAGGCGGATTTAACCTGAATGCTTCTCAAGGTGGAATATACAAATGGGACGATTTTGGAACATTTGTGCCCCAAAAGGAAATCAGTCGTTCTGATGTAAAAGTATATCCCAATCCTGCCAATGATATGTTACATGTTGAATTGAAAGACAATACCAGTTCTCCTGAGGTAATTTTCGTGGTTGATATGGTTGGGCGCATAGTCTTTAACCAGACAGTTTCCGGTAATATTGAAAATATTTCAATAGATATCAGTCATTTACAAAGTGGAATGTATACACTTGTCGTTTACGGCAAAACTGAAAAACAAAATATTCGCTTCGTTAAAAACTAATTAACAAGGATATAGACAGCCCTGTTGATTTTTTTTCAGCAGGGCTGTTCATTTGTTTTGAAAAAAAATTTGACTTGAAAACAAAATATGTATATTTTTACAAAAAAAATCTAATGAAAACATTAATCGTTTTATTATCAGGAATTTTATTCAGTGTTTATTGTATGGCTCAGTCTGTAAGTCCTCAGGTTGTTGCTACAGCAGGAAATTATTCGGAGAATGGTGGAATTTCCATCAGTTGGACACTGGGAGAACCTGTTATTGAAACAGCTGTTGCTACAGACGTTACTCTTACTCAAGGGTTTCAACAGCCAGATTATAATGTTGTTTTAGTGGAACATGTGTCGAGTCCCGAATTGGATGTAAATGTTTTTCCTAATCCTACAACAGGAATGCTTAATATTCAATGGACAGGAAGTACAGATGCCAATGCTACCATTCAATTATTTGATATCAGTGGAAAACAGATCATTAATCAGCAAGTGGTTACAGGAAATTCTACAGGTACAGTAAATATATCTGAATTAGCCAATGCTACTTATATTTTGAAAATTGTTGCAAAAGATTTAACTTTTTCAAAAGAATATAGGATAGTTAAAGAATAATCAAGGCAGAGTAACGGTTTCACGGAGCTGTTAATTTTTACAAAAATCTTTCAAAGCTAACCCTCTAATTGAGGGTTTTTTTGTAATTTGCCGCAATTTTAAAATAAAGTAGTAATGTCGTTTATCTCCGAAAAAGTTGTATCCGAAGCACTGACATTTGATGATGTATTGCTGGTTCCTTCTTATAGTGAAGTTCTTCCCCGTCAGGTTGATATAGGTTCAAGGTTCAGCCGGAATATTATTCTTAACACACCTATTGTATCTGCTGCGATGGATACTGTAACCGAATCTCAAATGGCGATTGCAATAGCGCGTGAAGGCGGAATTGGCGTAATTCATAAAAATATGTCTATTGAACGCCAGGCAAAAGAAGTAATGAGGGTGAAGAGAGCCGAAAACGGAATGATACTCGATCCCATTACCATTCTTAGAAATGCAACCATTGGTGATGCATTGAACCTGATGAAAGAGTTTAAGATTGGTGGAATTCCTGTAGTAGACGAAAATAAATCACTGGTGGGTATAGTCACCAATCGTGATTTGAGGTTCCAAACCGAAATGAATCGTCCCGTCAGTGAAATAATGACCCACGAAAATATTATTACTACAGATTTAGCTACTGACCTTGATAAGGCTGCAGCTATACTTCAGAAACATAAGATTGAAAAACTTCCGGTGGTAGATAAAAACAATAAACTGATTGGACTACTAACATTTAAGGATATTACCAAGGCGCAGGACAGACCTAATGCTTGTAAGGATAGTAAAGGTCGTTTGCGTTGCGCAGCTGCAGTTGGACCGGGTCATGATATGTACGAGAGAATAGAAGAACTTGTTAAAGCACAGGTCGATGCTATTATTATTGATACTGCTCACGGGCATTCATTAGGTGTCATTCAGGCAGTTCGTGATGCCAAGAAAAAATATCCTGAACTTGAAATCATTGCAGGGAACATTGCTACCGGCGAAGCTGCCATTGAATTGGTAAAAGCAGGTGTAGATGGGGTCAAAGTTGGAATTGGTCCAGGCTCTATTTGTACAACCCGTATTATTGCAGGAGTGGGAGTTCCACAATTGTCGGCCATTTTTAATGTAGCCGAAGCCGTTAAATCTTACGGTATTCCTGTTATTGCTGATGGTGGTATACGCTATTCAGGAGATATTGTTAAAGCATTGGCCGCAGGAGCTCATTGTGTTATGGCGGGATCGCTTTTTGCTGGAACTGAAGAGTCACCAGGGGAAACTATTATTTACCAAGGAAGAAAATTTAAATCCTATCGTGGTATGGGGTCTATAGAAGCTATGCAACAGGGGTCAAAAGACCGTTATTTTCAAGATATGGAAGATGATATTAAAAAATTGGTGCCAGAAGGTATTGTTGCCCGTGTTCCTTTTAAAGGGTCCTTGTCTGAAGTGCTTTACCAGATGGTAGGCGGTTTAAGAGCTGGAATGGGGTATTGTGGTGCGGCATCTATCGGACTTCTTCATCAGAATGCTAAATACGTCAGAATTACTAACGCAGGCGTAATCGAAGGACATCCTCACGATGTTACCATCACACGTGAAGCGCCTAACTATAGTAGAGAATAATTTGTTTAACCAAATATATAGAGTGTATGAAAATGACTAAAGTATTTGTTTCTCTTTTGGTCTTTGTTTTTTCCGGATTATCTGCTTTTTCGCAAGGAAATGAAGGAAATGATCCGATACTGATGACAATAGGAGACAGAAAAGTTACAAAAAGTGAGTTTGAGCGGATTTACAGAAAGAATAATCCCGAAGGCCAGAAAAACGACAAAA
>PHDH01000255.1 GCA_002840935.1 Bacteroidetes bacterium HGW-Bacteroidetes-21
AGGGCAACGATTCAATTTATGTTAATGTCGGGACTGTCAGCGGAAGTATGTCGGTGATTGCCAATAATGCCTGCGGATCCAGTTCTGCAACAAACTATCTAATTGTCGTGAACCAGCCTCCAACAACTCCTGTTATTACGCAAGACATGGACACATTATTTTCAAGCGCAGCTTCAGGCAATCAGTGGTATCTCGACGGAAATATACTTGCCGGTGAAACTGGCACAAACTACGAACCTACCCTAACAGGATGGTATACCGTCTCGACGACCAATGGAAGTGGATGTACCACCACTTCAAGTCCATATTACTTCTTATACACCGAAATTCAAATTGTAACTAAATCAGAGATTGCCGAAATTTATCCAAATCCTGCCAGCAGTAATGTATACATTTCTCTATCGGGATTCAAATCAACTCAAGCAAGAATAGAAATCTATGATATACTTGGGAAATTAATGATGAGCCAAGTTATTGATGCTGGGAAATCTCCCGCAATGATAACACCTTCGCTCGCGTCAGGCATCTATAATTTAAGAATTTTTATTGATGATAAAGTTATTGATAAACAACTGATTCTAGAGTAATAAAAAAGAGCCTGTTTGTACAGGCTCTTTTTTTATTCTATAGTCTCTACCTCGACTTTGCTTTTTCCTCCATTCTTTAACATGTAAGAAAAAATGCCATCGGTCTCAATTTCCTCCGGAGCCTTATCAAAACGCAATTCATACTTCACATGAAAATCTCCTGAGGGCATTTGCAACCAAATAAATTTAATATTGTTTCCTTTTATCTGAGCATCCGATCTGGCTGCTTCAATAATGGTACAAGTACAATCTTCGGGTATATTCTCGGATAAACGGGCAAAGGACTTAGTATCTATCGATTCAATCTTAGACATTTGTATGCTAACATCAACAATATAAACGTTTTTCTTTTCTTTTTTTATTATTCTGGTTACAGGAGAACTATTCTTTTGGCCAAAAATACATGTCAGGAAAAGTCCCATAAAAACACTGAGCACGAATAACTTTTTCATCATTTAAGGTTAATTTTGCGGGTCAAATGTACGGGTTTTATTCGTTCCTTCCCTCTATTTTTCTAATTTTATTAGATTTCATATTCTTATCCCTTGTGTGTCAGGTAAGAGTCCATTTGCCCATGTCGCAAAAAAAAGCTAGGTTTGAAGTTCATTTTTTCTGTAAAACATGAAAATATCTGCAAGTAAAAATTGTGCCCATTTCCTTATGATCGGGATACTTGCTGCCGGTATTATTCTTGCCTCACAAACACAGGCACAGACAGATACTATTAAAAAAGTAACAGTAAGCTTTAAGACCAACCCTTTTGGCACAACCGATACGATTTCCATGGATACTATGCTGATACCGTCTTTTTTCGACCCACAGGGTTATTTTAGTCGGGCTTTAGGATGGAATGGCAATCAAGGATCCCCCGTATTTCCTTTAACTTTCTCTGTTCGTCAAGCTGATCAATTTGAATACACCGATTTTCTTCAATATTTTCCTTCCTTATCGAACAATACCTTTTACAATACCCGCAAACCCTTTTCACAAGTCTCTTTTTACACCAACGGCAGCAAACCATTGCCCGAACAAGGGATACATTTTCTACATACCCAAAACATTAATCCAGGTTGGAACATTGGACTTTCAGGAACTTTCGCCAATTCTACCGGAAAATATTCCCATCAGGAGAACAAAAACAATAACTTCAGGGCTTTTTCACATTATTCCGGGAAATATTATACAGGTCATATAAGCTATAATTTCGGACGCTTTACTTTCCGCGAAAACGGAGGCATTTCAGATCAAACCTTATATACAGACTCCCTACTCCCACCCGAAAATATTCCCGTAAATCTCTCTACCGCCAGCAACATTATTAAGTTCAGAAATCTTTGCACAGAACACGAATTAACCCTGCTTTCTTTTGGGCCATATAATGCCGACTCCTCAAAAAAAATGAACCGTATTATTTTGGGAGGCCGGTTCGAATTCGACCGCTTTCGAAGACTTTACAAAGATACCCAGGATTCTTCGTTTTATAACAATGTGTGGATAGACAGTCTGAATACGGCTGATTCTATTCAAATGTCGCATTATAAAACGAGCCTCTACCTGAAAGTTGATATGGCAAAAAAGTTCACAGTTTATGCCGGTGGTTTTTTTGAGCGCAGAGATAATGGAATGTACGAAATTCACTTCCGTCGGGATGTTGTAGCACTTAACGGAGGCTTCGCCTTGAATCCCGGAAAAATATCCCTGACTGCCGACGTTAATTTTCATCTGACAGACGAAGATCAACATATAGAATCAAAAGCACAGTTCACCCTTCCTTTTAAAATTTCTGGTCAGAATTTTAATTTCATTACCAAAGCTGCCTATACTTCTTTTGACCCCCGTTTTTACGACACTTACTATTATTCCAATCACTTTTTCTGGCTTATGCCATTTACTCCCATCACCACTGCTAGTGTAGAAGCCGCTATTGTGCAAGCCAAAAACGAAGGTACCTTAGTTTTCAATATGACCCGGGTTACCCATCCTGTTTATTACGGTCAGAAGGCTTTGCCAAAACAATGGGATGGCTCGGCGAATTATATGAGTATTACCGGCAAATATCATCTTCAAATGGGCCATTGGAACTGGGTTCCTTTATTCATTTTTCAAAGTCAAAGCGACTCTGTACTACAGTCACTGCCGTCAATTATCACCAATCAGTCGATTTACTACGACAAACGGATTCTTAAAGTACTTGATTTTACAATAGGAGCCGACGTTTTCTATTGTTCATCCTTCTATGGACCGGCATATATGCCTGCTACCATGACCTACTATCAACAAAACGAAATGCTCACAGGCGACTACCCTGTAGCTGGTGCTTTCATCGGATTGAAGCTAAAAAGGGCTCGTTTTCTTTTTAAAGTCCATCATATAAACGATAAACTCACCCGCCGTAAAAACATGCTTGTAGCAGGATATCCTTTACCCGACAGATATTTTTCACTGGGTATTTCTTGGCATTTTTATAATTAAGGGTTGTGGGTTGAAATGCGCCTTAAAAGAAGTGTAGTTTAAAAAATTCATTACTTTACTTTTTATGAATTAAGCCGTTTTGTGCTTACCTTTTTCACAATCAAGCTACATTCATTTATTTCTTTTCTAAAAATTACTATAGAAATAGTATTTCAGCTAGTCAATTTTATTAGCCCTTAAAAATTCAATTTCATTTTTCCAATCTCCCAAAGCTTTGTTTTTCAACAGGGACAATTCTCCTTCACCTTTTTTCATTTCTTCAATATTTCTATAGGGATTCGGGATTTTATAGCAGTTTATACAAATTGGACTTATTTCACTTCGTGAGGCCAAACATTGGCTTATATCTATTAATCCTTCCTTTAAATCAGCATACACAATCCAATTACTTTTTTCTCTTGGGAATAATGAGCAACTATCGAAAACTTTGCCTTTAATTATCGCACTAATACTATCTCCCTTAAAGACTTCAATAATACGAAAAGTGAATGTGTATTCAATTGTGTCAAATTCTATTAATTCTCCAATAAAAACAAAGTTTGAGTTATTAAAACTAATCTTTCTTAATGAATCCATTGACCCCAAGTCTTTGCATTCACAGCTATATGCATTTACTGTAAAAAAAATTGAAAAAACTAAAGTAATATACCTAATGAAATTCATATTTCTTAAAAATCTAGATATTAAAAAAAGGGGCGTTACCCCTTTTTTCTATTAATTCATTTTCTTTATACTAAACTTTTCTTCTCTGTACGATTCAACAGGAGCGCATGTACATATCAGGTTTCTGTCGCCAAAAGCATCATCTATACGACCAACAGATGGGAAGAATTTGTTATCGCGAACCCAGGGAAGTGGGAATGCTGCTTTTTCGCGCGAATAAGGATGATCCCATTCGTTACTAACTATATCTTCGGTTGCATGGGGCGCATTTTTCAGCACATTATTGTTTTCGTCGGCCTTACCATGAGCAATTTCCATGATATCGTTATAAATGTCTATCATGGCATCACAAAAACGGTCTATCTCCTGCAAAGACTCACTTTCGGTTGGTTCAACCATCAACGTTCCGTGAACGGGGAAAGACAAGGTAGGCGCATGGAAACCATAATCCATAAGACGTTTAGCAATGTCAGCTTCAGTTACATGGCCGGTATTTTTAAATTTGCGGCAGTCGAGTATCATTTCGTGCGCGACAAAACCGTTTTCGCCGGTATAAAGAATGTCGTAATAATTTTTCAGACGGGCTGCAATATAGTTGGCATTCATTATGGCATAGCGTGTAGCATCGGTAAGTCCCTGACCTCCGAGCATGGTGACATAGGCATGCGAAATGGGTAAAATATAAGCACTTCCAAAGGGTGCTGCAGAAACAGCTTCAACACCTTTAACGCCTCCGGTTTTTACCACCGGATGCTGGGGAAGATAATCGGCCAAATGAGCAGCTACCAGAATGGGGCCCATGCCGGGTCCACCACCACCGTGAGGAATAGCAAAGGTTTTGTGTAGATTCAGGTGACATACGTCAGCACCAATGCGGGCGGGACTGGTGAGTCCTACCTGAGCATTCATGTTGGCACCATCCATATAAACCTGTCCACCGTATTGATGAATGAGCTGAATCATTTCGATAATAGCCGATTCGAAAACACCATGGGTTGAAGGATAAGTAACCATAAAGCAGGAAAGATCATCTTTATGTTGTTCGGCTTTTATTTTTAGATCGTTTACGTCAATGTTTCCACGCTCATCGCAATTAACGATTACAATTTTCATTCCGGCCATGGCTGCGCTGGCGGGGTTGGTTCCGTGAGCAGA
>PHDH01000256.1 GCA_002840935.1 Bacteroidetes bacterium HGW-Bacteroidetes-21
TTCATGAAAATATTTTTAAATTTGCAGTTGAAAAATATTAATCTCATATGAAAAAGAAAATAATTTCTATCGTTCTGCTTGTCGTTATTCTTGTTCTTGCTTATCTGACTTACGACAGTATCATGGGCCCAATTCGCTGGAGAAGTGAAAAGGAAAAGAGATATAAAGAAGTCGTAGAGAGACTTAAAGATGGAAGAAAAGCTCAGCTGGCTTTTTATGAAAAGTATGAGAAATATGCAGAAAGTTGGGATGTACTGCTTAATTTTATTAAAACAGATTCACTCCCATTAATTAAAGCTATCGGTTCTGTGCCCGATACACTCACTGAACAACAGGCGTTAGACATGAAACTTATCATTAGGGATACAATTCCTATTGCTGTTAGCGATACAATTTTTCCCAAAGGTTACCCTGTCGACTCATTAAAATATATTCCTTTTACTAACGGAGCAATATTCTTTATCGGAGCAGGCGAAATATCAACAGCCTCCGGAGTTAAAGTTAAAGTTTTTGAAATCAGAGATACAGCTCCATTCGATCCTTCGAATGTGATGCGTGTTGGCTCTATGACAGAAGCTACCACTTCGGGGAACTGGGAATAATTTTCCTGATTTAATGAATACACAATTTTCGTTTTACGACGAAACATATAATCCTGACTCGTTTGATAACTATAGTCTGCGCTTTTATCTGTCAGATGATTTTGTTGCCTGGTGCATCATTGATTTGATAAGAAACAAATTTGTATCCTTTAGATATCTGACTTTACCTTCTCAAAATTGGGCCGACAAACTGAATTATCTAAACGAAATTCTTGCAACCGAGCATCTCGAAAAAAATAAATTCAGAAAATGTCAGGTACTATATAATACGGCTGCATCAATACTTATACCTGCTTCTGTCGAGGGTACTGAAACCAACAGAGACATACTTGAGTTTACCTGCAAAGGCCTTAGTCTCCGGGATAAAATTCATAGCAGCCAGATAACAGATACTATTAGTAATATTTTTGCTGTACCTGAAGATCTGACCCGTTTTTTTGAGAAACTGGGAGATTATGCCATAATGCATCCATATACCCCTTTGATTCAGCAATTAAAAGTAATTGCTGGTAAAGGTACAGCCATTACAACAGAAATGTTTTCCGGAGGAATGCTCTTAGCTGCTATGAAAAACGAGGACCTGGTTTTCTGTAATAGTTTCAGATGCGAAGCACCTTCGGATTTTGCTTACCATGTGGCGGGAGTATACAAGAGTCTGGGTTTCGACCTGAACGAAGTCCCCTTGCATGTTACCGGCATTACCGAAGTAAAAGATGAGAGAATTACTCAAATTACCCGATTTGTGCGTAAGGTAGTTATGCGTTCACCCTCGCCTGAACTTTTATTTAGTTATCGATTCAACGAAATTCCCAAACACTGGTTTACCCTGATGTTTGATATGTAATATGAGAATAATTAGTGGAAGCCACAGGGGGCGGCAAATTCATCCTCCTCAAAATTTTACAGCCCGTCCTACGACCGATATGGCTAAAGAAGCTTTGTTTAATATTCTCGAAAACCGGTTCGACTTCGAAGATATTGCAGCCCTTGATCTCTTTGCAGGTACTGGCAGTATCAGCTACGAGCTGGCTTCTCGTGGATGCCAGTCGATTACCGCCATTGAACTTGATTTTAAAAATGCCAGTTTTATTCAGAAAACGGCAGCCGAACTGAAATTTCCGGTTAAATGTATCCGGACCAGTGCCTTTTCATACATTAAAACATGTCGTGCCACTTTCGACGTAATATTTGCCGATCCTCCCTACGATATGTCGCAGGCAGACACTATTCCTGCTCTTATTATAGAAAAAGGGTTGCTGAAAGAAGGAGGGATGTTGATTTTCGAACATTCATCAAAATATTCATTCTCAGACCTTCTCTTTTATATCGAGACCAGAAAGTACGGGAAAGTTCATTTTTCTTTTTTCTGTAACGAAAAATAATTTTGTAATACCAATTATATATTGTATTTTTGCACTCACCAAAAAAAACGGTGCGGTAGTTCAGTTGGTTAGAATATCGGCCTGTCACGCCGAGGGTCGCGGGTTCGAGTCCCGTCCGCACCGCCAGCAAAAAGCCTGAGAAATCAGGCTTTTTGCATTTAAATATATCTGTAATTTTATTTCATCATTTTATTTTTGTTGAGTTCAATGCATTATTTTATCATTAATAAATATTTGGCTGAAACAATTCATTGTCTTATTTTTGATTTGGATTGGCAAATGAAATAATGTATGCCCCCCCCCCTTTTAATTATATATACACCATTCGTTGTTGTACTCTCAATTAACGTATTATGGAAAAAAATAGATATTCAAAGTTTATAGCAATTTTTAAGCAACATAAATTCACTCACAAAACATTAATTTATTTCTCAATTTTTATTGCAGTTGGGTTATCATACTATTTTATTCAATTAAATTATTTAAAAAGCAACTATAATAATACTAAGGTTACACATGCTTCTGAAATATCAGGTAAAATCTCATATATTTATACTTCAAGAGGTGTTGTCTTTTGCAAATTGGACACAAATTCAATAGGATTTAAGTTTGATAGATCACTTAACTTTGATTATGATTGTGAGGATATTTCAAGTTTTTTAGAAACTGGAGATTCGATTTTCAAAAAAGCGAACAATGATTCATTAATAGTTTTAAGAAAAGGTAATAAGTACTTATTTGTTTTAGGAAAAGTTATAGATTAGTCACAGTTTTGAAGAACGTTGATTAAAATCAGGGCTTTTTTTGTAGAATGAAAAACTACGTTTACATATTATATTCTGAAAGCACTGGCCGGTTTTATAAAGGTCAGACCAACAATATTTCAAATAGATTAAGCCGTCACAATAATGCAACTGAAATTGCTACATCATGGGGCATCCCATGGGTAATGCTATGGTTTACAGAGAAGGAAAATCGAAGTGAGGCCATGATTTTGGAAAAGAAACTTAAAAATCTGGGTCGCGAAAGGACAATAGCTTTCATTCAAAAATACAGTGAGGGCATTAGGAAAGAGGATGTTGAAGCGGTGCGAATTATAAACGATTTAGTTAGTTCGAGTTCCTGACGATTGAAATTTAAAAAATTTCAATGTCAGGAATACTGACAAATCCGGCAGTTATAGTTCAAAATCAAAGTGAGTAAATCCGGATTTCGTCAGTATCCCGTCCGCACCGCCAGCAAAAAGCCTGAGAAATCAGGCTTTTTGCAATATAATAGGTTCTATAGTTGGATCAACCCTAAAACTTGTTGAGCAAAAAAGATTAAGCATAAATTGGTAATCTTCAATACAACATTTCCTTGAAATTGGAATCATCTTGACAGGCTTAAGTCAGACAATTCTGAATGAAAGGTTTATTTTTTCTTTTTAAGTTTCTTTTTAGCAATTTCTTTGTCAGCAGATTTAACTCTGCGTTCAAGCTTTTTAATGTCTTCTTCAGCAGGGAGGTCTTCAGGTTTAATACCGCTTTTGCCCAATAATCCTCTCACATCCTTATTGTTTTTTACATGTTCATTGGTAATATTTGTTTCGCCTTTTAGATTGTTTTTTTTAACGTTGAAATTTGTAATTTCAGTTGCCAGATCTTTTGCTTTAATGGTTATAGTTGGCAGGAAATCTGCCAGTGGCCTGTTTTCAGGTATGCCCAGTCGGTGTTTCATTGCAAGGGTATTATGCCCGCCAAATAAAGCGCCATCACCTTTACTTCTGATATTAGCAAAACCTTTATTGTCAACACCTCTTTCGTATATGTTTTTTGAGAGTTCGGTTTCATTGGCTACCAGTTTCTCTCGCGCTTGCATACGTTCCATAAGGGCAATGCGCTCTTCAAGGAGTTCCTGCTTTCTTGTTTGAATGGCAAAATAACTCTGGGCAAAGGCAATTTGTTCTTTTTTGGGGTCGCCATTTTGTGCAATCAGGTAGCACGCGTAGCGGGTAAGCATAATGTCAGGAACTTCTTTCGTTGCACCCTTGGGCATAGGTATCGTTTTGGTGACGTCAACGAAATGATCGAAAACTGCTTCCCTCGTGGTTTTGCAACTATCTTTTACCTATAGAAATTTTACATTAGCATTATTGTTTTTTGATTATTGCAAAATTGTTATATTTGATGTGAAATCTTAATCAATAATTAAATTGTAAAGGGTGATAGTAATTAAGATAAGGTGCTAATGACATCAACTGATAAAGTTTATTTGTTTGTGCCACTAATGCCCGTAAATACTAATACTATGAAAAATGTAATAATAATTTTCTCAATTCTACTTTTCGGTTGTAGATCTGCCAATCAACAAAACGAAAAAATTATTTCACCATCAAAAAAGTATTACTTGACAACAACAGTTAATGCTTCTGACAATAGCAAAGGCGATGCTGAGGTTGTAATTCATCTCTACAGTACTTCTGGACAATTGAAATTTTCACTTAATACACATGCAGGAGACTTTAGCAAATGGGCTGTAGGTTGGGATAAAATTAACGACACTGTTATTCTATTTAGCAGTGACATTGGGACCTATGCTTGGCAAATTGAGATGGACAGCTTAACATCAATAACCCTCAACGACAACCTTATGCAAGTAGCAAAAGAAATCAAAATAAATAAATTCTCTAACAATCCTTAAACTTGACAGAAGTATAAGGCATGGATGCTTCATTTTATTTGTTATGTAAGACAGGAGTGTGTAACATGCAATGAAAAAATTATTTAGCTTCTATTGTCAGAAAATATTTTTTGTTTTTATTAGAGGTTGTTTAAAAACGATAAATAATTATCATATACATATGACAATCAGTTTGTTGATTCAATAATAATTCGTATCTT
>PHDH01000257.1 GCA_002840935.1 Bacteroidetes bacterium HGW-Bacteroidetes-21
AAAAAATACACGGAAGATATTGTTAAGCTTTCTCATGTCTGCGATATTTTTTCCTTTTGTGATACTGAGTTAAAATCGGATTTCGAATGGCTCACCCGGGGAAGAAAATCTGAGAACCTTCCTGCATCCAACCGGCAGTTTGGCAAATATGATGTTTTTATTGAACCCGGAGCGCGGGTAGAGTGTAGTACTATTAATACGGAGAGTGGGCCGGTGTATATCGGACGCGATGCCGAAGTAATGGAAGGATGTATGATTCGTGGACCTTTTGCGTTGGGAGAACATTCTGTACTGAAAATGGGTGCCAAAATTTATGGGGCAACATCCATTGGACCTCATTCGAAAGTGGGCGGTGAAGTTAATAATTCGGTAATATTCGGATATTCAAATAAAGCCCATGATGGTTTTCTTGGAAATTCAGTGCTGGGAGAGTGGGTCAATCTGGGAGCCGATACAAATAATAGCAACCTCAAGAATAACTATGCCCCCGTAAAAATGTGGCATTATACAAAAAAATCTTTTGTGCAAACAGGCCTTACTTTTGCCGGTCTGATTATGGGCGACCATTCCAAATGTGGCATCAATACCATGTTTAATACCGGAACGGTGATAGGTGTGTCGTGCAATCTTTTTGGCGATGGATTTCATCGCAATTATGTTCCCTCCTTTTCCTGGGGAGGTGCTGCAGGCTATACCCGATTTAATTTTAATAAAGCCATTGAAGTGGCTGAAAATATGATGAACAGGAGAGGTCTTAGTGTTTCGGAAGCCGAAAAATCTATATTAAGTCACATTTTTAACGAAGAATAGTTTTTTTTATCCGGCATGATTGTTGGCTTATTGCTTACGGATTAATAAAAACGACAAATTGTCACAAATACTATGTCAAATAAAAAAGATAATATAATTCAAATGTCTATCGATTTACCCGAAGATGCTACTTTTTTTCCTATCATCAGCGATGAGGAAGATGCTAAAAATAACGAAGAATTTAACGAAATACTACCTGTTTTACCCCTTCGGAATACTATTCTATTTCCTGGTGTAGTGATACCAATTACAGTAGGTCGCAATAAATCGTTGAAGCTTGTGCGAGAGGTTTATAAAGGAAATAAAATCATAGGGACTGTGGCTCAGGTTGACCCCAATATTGAAGATCCCGAAGAAGCTGATTTGTATCGTATCGGAACGGTTGCTCAGATTATTAAAATTCTGGAAATGCCCGATGATTCTACTACCATTATTATTCAGGGTAGAGGTCGTTTTGCTATTAAAGAAATGTTGGAAAGTGAGCCTTATTTTAAGGCAAAAGTTGAGTATTTGCCTGAGGGAAAGGCCGATGTTACCGATAAGGAGGCAGAAGCTATCAGTTCTTCTATCAAAGATCTGTCACTTCGCATTGTCAAATTGTCACAAAACGGACCTTCGGAGGCGAGTTTTGCCATCAAGAATATTGATAATACTTATTTTTTGGTCAATTTTATTTGTTCAAACAGTGAGTTGAAGATAGAAGAAAAGCAGAAATTACTGGAAATTAATGAACTCAAGCAGCGCGGTTTGAGTCTTATTGAAATTCTGGTAAAACAGATACAGATACTTGAGCTGAAGAATGATATTCAGTCGAAGGTTCGTACGGATCTCGATCGTCAGCAGAAAGAATTTCTCTTACATCAGCAAATGAAAACTATTCAGGAGGAGTTGGGTGGAAGTCCTTTCGACATGGAAGTGGAGGATATGAAAGTACGGGCCAAGGAGAAAAAATGGTCGACAGAAGTAGCTGATGTTTTTGATAAGGAGTTACAACGCTTGCAGCGAATAAACCCTGCTTCGGCCGAGTATAGTGTACAGCTGAATTATGTGCAGACTATACTGGATTTGCCCTGGGACGAGCATTCGGATGATAATTTTAACCTGAAAAGGGCTAAGAAAGTGCTGGACGAAGATCATTATGGCTTAGAGAAAGTCAAGGAACGTATACTGGAGCATTTGGCGGTACTGAAACTCAAAGGAGATATGAAGTCGCCGATTATTTGTTTGTACGGACCTCCGGGGGTTGGAAAAACATCGCTGGGGAAATCCATTGCCCGTGCACTCGACAGAAAATATGTCAGAGTGTCTTTAGGAGGGCTGCACGATGAGTCGGAGATACGTGGACATCGTAAGACTTACATTGGTGCTATGCCGGGACGAATTATTCAGAATATTAAAAAAGCGAAATTTTCGAACCCCGTTTTTGTGCTCGACGAAATAGATAAAGTGGGTACCGATTTTCGCGGGGATCCTGCTTCGGCTTTACTCGAAGTGCTGGATCCTGAACAGAACATTGCTTTCCACGATAATTATCTGGAGATCGATTATGATTTATCTAAGGTGCTTTTCATTGCCACAGCAAATCAGACCAGCTCTATTAATCCCGCTTTGCGCGACCGAATGGAGATGATAGAAGTAAGTGGATATTTGGTGGAAGAGAAAATTAATATTGCGCGAAAGCATTTGATCCCCAAGCAGATTGAAGCCCATGGATTGAAAGCAGAGCAAATGATATTATCCGACGAAATTCTTGAACGTATAGTGGATGATTATACCCGTGAGTCGGGTGTCAGAACGCTGGATAAAAAGATTGCCAAGGTGGCACGTGTTATGGCAAAAAGGATAGCTTTCAAGGAAAAATATGATCCAAAAATCAGTCTCGACCAGTTAAGGGATATATTAGGTCCGCCCGAAGCCTTTAAGGAAAAATATCAGGATTCGATGAAGCCGGGTATTGCCACAGGTTTGGCCTGGACGCCTTCGGGTGGAGATATTTTATATTTAGAGTGTAGCCTGAGCAAAGGAAAAGGTCAACTGACCTTAACTGGAAATCTGGGCGATGTAATGAAAGAATCGGCAGTATTAGCATTGGAGTTTATAAAAGCCAACGCTGAGGCACTTAAACTAAAACCAGAGGTATTTGAATCGACGAATGTACATGTTCATGTACCAGAAGGAGCTATTCCTAAAGATGGACCTTCGGCAGGTATTACCATGATTATTTCTATGGTTTCTGCATTTACAGCTAAAAAGGTGAAGAAGAATCTTGCTATGACTGGTGAAATCACTTTAAGAGGAAAATTGTTGCCAGTGGGTGGAATTAAGGAAAAAATTCTGGCTGCCCGCAGAGCTGGTGTCACGCATGTGATTTTACCCGAGTTGAACCGCAAAGATGTTGAGGTGATAAACAAAACATACATTAAAGGTTTGAAGGTTCAATACTTCAGTGAAATTATGGATGTGTTTGATTTTGCTTTAACGAAGTAAATATCTAATTAAGTTTAATTTCGAGACGCTGGATTGTTTCCTAATTATTAATGACGTATATAATATTTGTTAAGGTATTATAGCTATTTGTTAATATGAAGTATTGCATAATTAACCAATATAAATTACCTTTGCGGAAATCAATCAATCAAATAATTATGAAGAAAATTTACCTTTTATTTATTTTCACTGCATTGTTATTCAGTTATAGCAATGTGAAAGCTCAAAGCGATGTTTTTATTTCATCAACCGGAAATGATATTTGTCCGGGAGCTAGTGTTACTTTAACTGCAAATACTTCTAACAATGCTTTAACTACATTGTATTCTTCTGGAGAAGGAGCATATCCTGGAAATATGTTTGATATTACAGCTACCAATGAAATAACTATTACAAGGTTTGATGGTAATGTGAATCAGAGTACTCAGATGGAAATTTATTACAAAGTAGGTACTTATGTTGGTTCCGAAACAGTTGCATCAGATTGGATATTGGTTGGGACAGCCTATGTAAATGCTAATGGAGCTGGCGTTGCTACATCTATTCCAATACCTGTGAACGTTACTATTCCTGCAGGGCAGACCTATGGATTTTATATTACAACAACAAACGTAACTGACAGGTTAAGTTATTCTGTTGGAAATTCAGTTGGTACATTATTGGCATCTGATGCCAATTTGCAGATTTTTGAAGGTTGTGGACTTCTTTACCCATTTGGAAATTCATCCTCATTAATGATTCCCAGAAAATGGCATGGTTCTATATATTATTACAAAAATACTTCTGCTATGATTACCACGACATTAGCCGGAGGAAATAATCACAGAGGGAATATGTTTGATATTGTTGCTGTAAATGCGGTGAAAATTAAAAAATTTGATGCACATCCTATGGGAGACACTGAAATAGCAGTTTATTATAAAACAGGTAGTTTTGTCGGTTTTGAAAGTAATGCTGCAGCATGGACTCTTATTGGTACTGCTACAGTGGTAGCTCAGCCTATGGGAACAGCAACACCCGTTCCTGTTGATATCGACATTATCATTCCTGCGGGTGAAACTTATGCTTTTTATGTTACTTCAACAAATACAGCTGTAAGTCTGAACTATTCAAATGGCACAACTCCTAATGCTATATATACTTCAGATGCCAATATTCAATTTTTGGAAGGTGTCGGATTAGAATACCCTTTTACAGCTGGTTCCGGTTCGTTTAATTCACCAAGAATTTGGAATGGCAATATATATTATGAATTACCTGAATCAATATTATGGTCAACAGGAGAAACGACAAGCTCTATAGTTGTTTCGCCTCAAGTACCTACAACATATTCAGTAGATTATACTGCTAATGGAAGTGAGGTTTCTGACAATTTCGATTTAAATGTTTATACTTCAACATTAGATTTAGGAGCTGATTTCACCGCCTGTTTTGGAGATGTTGAAACATTAGATGCCGGAGCAGGATATACCAGTTATGACTGGAATGATGGCTATAATAATGCTCAGACTCTTGATGTGGAAGCTGCGTCATATTCAGCTGGTA
>PHDH01000258.1 GCA_002840935.1 Bacteroidetes bacterium HGW-Bacteroidetes-21
GAGCAAGTTCTACCTGAACTTTTGCATAGCTTGTGAGGGCTCTTTTTGCGAAAATATTGAGGATAAGCCCAGTTCGGTCGATAATTTCACATTGTAAGGCTTTTTCAAGATTCCTTATTTGAGACCCGCTCAATTCATCGTCAAAAATGGCGGTCTTGACTTTATGCTCACTAATAAATAAAGCAATTTCTTCAAGTTTGCCTTTCCCTAAATAGGTAGATGGCTCTGGGTGGTCGAGACGCTGGATGAATTTTTTTAAAGTTTTAATGCTGTATGTCTCAGCTAAAAATTCCAGTTCGTCGATATATTCTTCCGCCTGGGTAAGGGTTTGCCCCGAAATGACAATTCCAATTAATACGGCTGTTTTAATCTCTTTCGTGCCGTTTGAGTCTTCTTGCATGTGCTATTTGAAGTGGTATTTGTTGTCGATGAGTATATCGTGAAAGACTTTTTTTAGAATGCTGCTGCTCCCGGCAATCATTTCCATGTCGTTGGGGAATGGAACAGGAGGACGTCCAATCAGTTTCTTTTTATCATCAGGCAATGCTCTTAAATCTCCAATGGCAGTAGCTGTGATGTTTTCGAAAAAGTAATCGCTGGCAATGGGAATCATTTTGAGTACCTGACTTGAACCTAAATCCTTATATTCTACAACACCCTCGGTATGAGCAGCTTTCTGCTGTGTTACTTCTATGTATTTGCAAGAGACTTTAACCATACGGGGAACTCTGATGGGATTACCTAGTGAATCCTTTACTGTATTATTATTGGCGTCGAGTAAGACCTCCGTGCCATCCTGAACATCTTTCTCATGTATGCTTTCCTTTTGCAGTAGTTTTTCTGGTGAAATATCGATTATTTTTAGATTTAGTTTAGCTTCGTAATGAAATCCCTCTGCCAGTTTGGTGGTGTAATATTTAATCCAGGTACTGTTCAGACTTCCCATGGGAATAGCAAGCATTTCTTCGTAATAATTGACCGAGAGTTTGTAAATTGTATTGTTTTCCATGGTGACATAAACCCGGCTTTGTCCTTTTTCATATGCCTGTTTCATTAATTCGTCGGAGTCCTGATATACTGGAAAATAATTTTTCACTTTAGATAATTCAGAATATGCATCACGTGCTTTAAATCTGTCATTAGTTTCTAATAATTTTTTTGCGTGTACATAATAAAATTCGGCTGCACGTTTTTTTGCTTCAATAATTTCGTTGTCATAATTAATGAGTGTAATAGGTACTTCGACGCCTTTCTTTTTTAATGGAAGTACAGGTCTTATCACTTCCTGCCTGGATTTTAGATTGGAGTAATGACGTAAGAGTTCATCCCATGAATCAGGTCTGCCTTCTTTGCGAAGAAAGGAAATTCTGTCATTGTCGATTAAGTTTGCCTGTTGGTATGCTTTTTCAAGTATAATAACTTCCTTAATGTTCTCGGGATTTGTTTTAATCTTTTTTACAGCTTTGTATATGGCGGCATCATATTGGCCTCGGTTGTAATATTTCTTTGAAGAAACACAGGACAACATAACGAGCATAAGAGCAAAGCCAGTCAGTGTGATATGAAGATATTTTCTCACGTTATGTAATGTTTTAAAAAAAGCCCGTCACCGGGCTTTTTATATTAATAGAGTGTAAAATTAATGGGAATTTGAAACGAAACCTTAACTGGTTTTCCTCTTTGTTTTCCAGGTTTCCATTTAGGCATAGATTTTACTACGCGGAGTGCTTCTTTATCCAGTGAAGGATCAACACCTCTGATAACTTCAGCATTGGTTACGTTTCCTTCTTTATCAATGATAAACTGAATAAATACTTTACCTTTAATTCCCATATCCTTTGCGATTTGAGGATATTGTGTGTTTTGAGCAATCCATTTAAGCAATGCGGCTTCACCGCCACCGGGAAATTCGGGTTTGTCTTCAATAACGTAGAAATTGATTACTTCGTCAACTTCTTCTTCTTGTTGAATTTCAACAGCTTTTACTTCGGTATGCTGATTGGCTTCAGTATCTTCGATTTTTACATCTTCTACATCAACATCATCTTCAACAATTTCAAGTACTTCTACTACTTGAGGAGGGGGAGGAAGCGCTTTTATTTCTTCCTGTTTGGTGATCGGTATAATTTCTTCTTCAACGAGGACTGTTTCTAAATCGCCTAAAACATTCTCGTTGTTGGAACTTCCCTGCCATTCAAAGGCAGCGAAAATAACAGCTAATGTGATAATCAAACCTGTCTGCAAAAAAATCATTCTGTATTTTTCGAGATCAGCTTTTGGACTTTTTTTGGTTTCCATAGTTAATATTTTAACGGGTTAAAGGTATAAAACAATTGTAAAATTTCAAACAACTTTTTATAAACAAATATGATTCCAAATTCTTTTTTTTTGCTATTAATTTTAAAAAGCACGTCTATTTTTAATCATTTTGTTTTATTTTCTTCTCTTACGGGAGTAATAAAGTCAAAAAGGACATGTGTTTGTCCTTCTTGACTATATTAGTAATTAGGGCATTACTCTAATATAAACTTAATGGGAATTTGGAATGATACTTTTACTGCTTTACTTCTTTGTTTTCCGGGTTTCCATTTAGGCATGCTGTTGATTACTCTTAGTGCTTCTTTATCCAATAGGGGATCAACGCTTCTGATTACTTCGGCTTCGGTAATATTTCCTTCTTTGTCAATAATAAATTGTATATAAACTTTTCCGGATATTTCCAATTCTTTTGCCGTTTGAGGATAACGGGTGTTTTCAGCGATCCATTTACTTAGAGCTGCATCATTTCCTCCGGGAAATTCAGGCTTTTCTTCAATAATGTAAAAATTAACAATTTCATCATCTTCTTTTTCAGCTGCCAATTCTATAGGTTTAACCTCCGTTTTGTTTTCCATTTCTGTTTCAGGAACTTTAAGGTCGTCTACTTTTTGGTCGTTTTTTACAATTTCGATGATTTCTACAACTTTTGGCGGAGGGGGTAATTTTTTTTCAACTTCCGGTTTTGTAATTGGAATCATTTCATCTTCAATGATGAATTTATCCATGTCGCCTAAAAGGTTTTCATAGTTGGAACTTCCTTTCCATTCAAAAGCAGTAAATATGACTGCCAGAGTGATAATTAAACCTGTTTGCATAAATATCAATCGATATTTTTCGAGGTTGGCTTTGGGACTTTTTTTCGTTTCCATATTATTTTTTTTAAGGGATTAGTATTTAACTTTAGTTAGAAAATTTAAAATTGATGGGTAAGATGAAATAGGATTTCACATATTTCCCTCCGGCAAATCCGGGTTTCCAGTCGGGCATCAGAGACACGACTCTTAATGCTTCATTATCCAGATCGTAATGAACCCCTCTTTCAACGTTAATATCGGTCACTTTTCCCTTTTCGTCTATAATGAATTTAATAAATACTTTACCCGAAATATTTTCTCTTACGGCTTCATCAGGGTAATCCAGATTCTTTTCAAGGAATGATATTAATGCTTCATCCCCACCAATAAACTGTGGCTGTACTTCCAGTTTCCATGGGTCTAGAGGGTCGGGATCTGGTTTGTCAACGATGGGGGCTATGTCTATTATTGTGGGATAAGGGTCGTCCGATGGCAGAAGCCCTGTAAGATCATCACCTTTTTGATTGTCATCAATAATGGTGATTTTGTCGAGTACTTTGACCTTGATAGGAGGTACAATTTTAGGTTGTTCCTTTGGAAAAGTTCTTGGAATCATATCTGGCTCAATGGTTAGTGAAGTAAAAGAGCTTCTGTCGAAGTCATCATTATATCCTTCTTTCCATTCGAATGCCAATAGAACTGCTGCCAGTGAAATAATAATTCCGGTTTTCAGAAAATAACCTCTGTAATTTTCGAGGTTGGCTTTTGGGGATTTTTTTGTTTCCATGACTATTGCTTTTTAAATAATTAATACCAATAAAGGACGAGAACTTGCCTCGTTTTTAGTGAAAATCAGGTTATTGCAATAATCTTTTTCTTAAAATCTATTAATTCAAGAATTGTGCCACAAATAAAAAAGGCCGTTCTATATGAGAACAGCCTTTGTTTATACAAATTAGTTGTTTAAGATTGTGAGGCTACTTCACCGTATTTTTGTCCAACATAGGTGCCTCCAAATCCGAGTACCATCCAGAAGATAGGCATTAAGAAAATTAGACCAACTGTAAACCCGGCGCCTTTCCCAAAGTTGGTTGATAGTCCATGAAACATCATGACAAGAATAACGATATTTACAAATGGGATGAAGAAAAGAAAAAGCCACCACCAGGGTTTACCCGCTGCCTGAAGTAGTGCAATGTAATTCCAGAAGGGTACAATAATAGCTACACCGGGTTGACCGGATTTGGAGATAATCATCCAACCTGCAACTATCATTAAAACTACCAGAATAATGTAAACAACAAGAAGTCCAATCGTGGCAAAAAACATAAAATTACTATTTAGTTTGGCCTACTCTCAAAGTTTTCGGCATCCCTTACTGAATTTGTGGGCTCTGACAGCCAAGATACATTTTAGCAGAACAGTATACGATAAAAGAAGTTAGAATGGTTACAAAAGTCATAAAAAAAACGGCTTGAAATAAGCCGTTTTTTTTGTAATAGATTAAACGAATTAAGCCATGTGTTTCAGGTTGAGTCCGTAAAGCACGATGAAAAGAGCTGTGAAAACAGCGCTCATTACTGAGAAAGGAACTCCAAAAAACAAAGGTACGATCAGCATAAGAACCTGTGCACCTGTGTACAGATAGAATCCAATTTTTTTCATTCCCCACATTTTGATAGCACCAA
>PHDH01000259.1 GCA_002840935.1 Bacteroidetes bacterium HGW-Bacteroidetes-21
GTTTCATTTCGGCCAACGCTTGCCGATGGACTTACAGATGAGTCAGAGGCGGGGAAGGATCGTTTTGGGAAAGCGTTTTTCGTTACTTTTTTCGCTAAAAAAGTGACCGGGGTTTGGGGCAGCGCCCCACATCTAAAAGAATATTATTGTTTTAATCTGACAATTTTCGTAAAATCAAAACTTTTCTTAACAATTTTCAACAATTTGTAATGAATATTTCAGTAAATTTGAAAAAAAAATATCATGAAGGCAATTTTTACTTTTGCATTTGCGATTCTCGGATGTATATCCCTGGCGAGCAATGTTTCAACAGAAACTGCACGTAAAGCTGCAGAAAATAAATTAAGCATTTTCCCTGAAGGATTCCAAATTCAGGCAGAACAAATATTTTCTGCCGGAGCTGTTGAATTCTATGTTTATACTTTATCTCCTTCGGGCTTTATTATAGTAACGGGGAACACTCAACTGGCCCCTGTATATGCATACTCCTCCAAAGGAACTTTTGACGCAGGCTCACCCCTGTTTTCATTTGTATCAAATGATATTCAGACCCGCTTTCAGGCATTGAATGTCATGCCCCTGCGTTTACTCCAGGAAAGAGAAAATGCCTGGTCGCAATTACTTTCAGGACCTGCTCAAGCCAAAGAATTTCAACAATGGCCCGAAGCTGGTACGACACCCACAGAAGGCTGGCTATGGGATAACTGGACCCAGAATTACCCCTACAATATGATGTGTCCCATGGACCCCGTCACCTCTGTCAGAAGTATTGCAGGATGTCCATCTGTGGCGATGGCGATGATACTAAATTTTCACCAGACCGTTAATGGTGTTGTTTTTAGCGATAATGATGATTATTACCACAACTATGCCGGTCGTCAGTATTATATCGACGATGACTATGTAGCACAAGACTTTCCATCTTTCAATCAGCTAAACACTTTGCTAGGCATTCTGAGTGATCACTATGCCACTTGTACCGGTGTAGACGACATTGATCGTGGCGCACTGACTTTCGCCTGTGGTGTAGCTTGTACTCAGGTCTACACCTCGTCTGGCTCAGGCACTTTTGGTGTAAGTCAGGCATTAGCTGCCTATCAGAAGTTTAACTTCACCGAATCCCAATTACTATTTGAATCAACGCCCGACCTGTACACCATTATTGCCCAGAATATCATCGACACCCTACCGGTGCACCTGGCAGTGGTCGATCAGGGCGAAACCATGGGTCACAATGTTGTAGTTGATGGTTACAACACCGACGGATACTACCATCTGAATTTTGGTTGGGGTGGCACCTATAACGGCTGGTATTCCCTGCCCGATGAAATTCCCTACGGACTAACCGTCATTGAGGGAGCTGTCGTAAATATCATTCCTGATAATTCGGTAGATGCAAAAATCACAGAAAACCCTGCCAACACAATTTACCCCAACCCTGCCAGCGATTTCATTTATTTTGATAACAGTGAGAATAAAATAACTTCCGCTACATTGTATAGTCTGACAGGGAAAATAGTAAGAAATACACCCATTACTGGCGAGATGAATTCAATATCGGTAAAAGGAATAAAAGCCGGAATTTACATGATCCGGCTCAATTCAATATCGGGAGTAGAAAATTATAAAGTAGTGGTGAAATAATCAGCCACTAACCGTAAACGTAAAAAGTATAAGTATAAGTAATTTCCTTTTCTTCGCCAGCTTTCATAGTAACTATCCAATCGACCTGATTTGCCGGATTAACAGTTCCAGAATAGCTGTAATACTGCACGTTACGGGCATGTTTCCAAACTACATCTGAATTCTTTAACTCGCCAAATATCTGTCGCTTAACATTGAGTTTAACTTCTTTGTCTTTATAATTCTTGACTTTGATTTTGCCTTCCACGGTAATCAGATCGTAATACTGTGATCCCTGTTTCTTCGCTTTAGCCTGACGTTCGATTTCGATTTCTTTGTCCTTCACATTAATATCGGGCGAAACGGTTATTTTCAAAAATGATTCCCCACCCATTGGGGTATATTTCATCATATCCTGACTCACCGGACTGGTAATATTATTCTCTTTATCGACAACCATGGCAGAACCTGTTGTGAAAGGCATTTTGGTTGTATTCGTAAATTTGATCGAATGCCATACACTGTTTGCTGTTGTCGTATTATCGTAAGCCGATTTACCGTTAAAATACAAATCAGAATTTCTGGCAATCTCTACCTCATAAATATGTTCGTAAGCTAATTTAGCCGTTAGTATTTCGTACGATGCTCTACCTCCTTTTTTAAGACTTACTCCAGAAAAATCATAGAAAAATAAGTCTTCATTATTCGTTCCTTCCGCCGAAAAAACATCCACGGTATACTCAGGAGACGGTTCATCGTAATTATTTGAATTATACGATTGAGCCAACATAGCATTTGCCATAACATTATTATCAAAACGACCTGTACCGCCAGAAGTTGAATAGCCGTTCAAACTGCCTAAAAATGTTGTGAGGGCATCAGTAGAACACAATGGAGATAGAATATTATTGTATTTGAAATTAGGAACTCCAACAACAAAACTGACAGCTGCATTGTTAAGATCTTCTGCATCATTGATAAGTGTAGCACGTAAGGTAACCACGGCATTTTTATCATCGAGCAATTCGACCAAATATTCTGGCAACCAGCTGATTCCCTTTTGTAAATACATCATATCGATGTTTTTATTACCAGCATTGGCAAATGTCAGCATCAACTTATTTTTTCCTGTACTTTCGGCGAAAGTAGATTCAGGTTTTTCGGTGAAATGCATCGACTTGATCTGATCGGGTGATGTTGAAAACCAACCTTCTTTTGTTTTCATCGAAATCAGCATAGGACTTACAGTTTCGATAGTTGCTTCGACAGTTTCGTTGCTAAAAGTTAAAATTTTGACCTTTTTTCCGACATTTCCTTTGAGCATTTCATATATACTTGTAACTTCCTTATTTACGACCGATTTTTCGTCTACTGTTTGAATCGTGGGAACCCTTTCACCGGCAGCAGAAATCCAGAAAGTACCAAAAAGTCCGTCGGGCGTAAAAGGAAGAATAAATTTTCCGCCCACTGCATTCACCTGCGCATTTTTAATAAAAAAGCCGGTGCCATTTTTAAAAACTGCCACACGGCGGGTCGAAAATTCATTTTGGGCAGTTAAAATGCTTGTCACCAAGACAAAAAGAAGTAATAATTTTGCTTTCATTAGATTCATTTTTTTAACAAAACTAAAGTATTTTATCAGATTCATGCCTTGAAAATTATTTTGTTACAAAATTTTAACAAAAACAACATTCACAGAATAAATAAATTAAAAATTCATTAAAATTTTCATAAATAATCTTAATACATAGTTTCAGAGCTTATACAATAGCATATATTTCACTAATTTTAAAGATTATTATTTTATAAAACTCAAAAAGATGCAAACAAAACTAACTAAAATCGGAGTATTCTATGATGGTAATTACTTTCTACATATAAGCAATTACTACAATTACAATCATTCCAAGAAGAATAGAATAAGTATTTCCGGGCTGCATGAATTTATTTGTTCACAAGCAGCGAAAATGGAAGAGACTAAAAAAAATCTATGTCAGATTGTCGATGCGCATTATTTCCGTGGAAGGCTTAATGCACAGGAAGCCAGTCAAAAAGGCAATCTATTGTATTACGACCGTGTGTTCGATGACATCCTAATGTCGGAAGGCGTTATTACTCACTATCTACCTGTTAAGACATACTTTGGCAACAAACAGGACAGAGAAATAAACGTATGGTTGGCCATGGAAGCTTTCGAACTAGCTATATACAAACGTTTTGACGTGATCGTCCTAATTGCTTCCGACGGAGATTATGTTCCCTTGGTTCGCAAACTGAATTCACTGGGAACCCGCGTCATGATACTCAGCTGGGATTTCGAATTCGTGAATGACGAAGGACAAAGAGTTGTCACTAAAACTTCACAGGATTTGATTAAAGAAGTCTCCTACCCTATTTCCATGCATGAAATGATAGACAATGGTTTGCTCGACGAAGATGAAATGATAAGTAAACTATTTGTTCAGTCGTCAACGTCTAAATTCATGTTGAACAAAGTGAACGAAGACATCATGCCCGAAGGCACCGAAAAGCATTATGGAAACATCCTAAGTCTGAAAACTGGCTTTGGTTTCATTAAATATCCACCCAACAATTTATTCTTTCATTACGGCAATTTGGTAGAAACCGACTTTAATGATTTGAAAGAAGGCGATCCCGTAGAATTTGTCATTACCTATAACGAAAAAGGAGAAATGGTGGCACGTGATGTAAGAACCATTGAAGAAGATATTGATGGTAACATTAATGGAAACATACTTTTAGACGACGAATAGCTGGAGATTGATTAAAAAACTAATAGAGTAAACTTGCCCCAGAAAATTCAATTATTTTTTGGGGCTTTTTTATATTATCACTGGCTCTAATATTGTTCTCTTAGCATTCTCATAGAACAACAGTAAATTCTGGAATAAAAACTAGGTTTATTTAATTTTAACGTCATGCCGGACAAAACCAGTCATACTTTATATTGAATACAAATGTATACGCAGATCCGGTATCTAAATGTAACCTCAGACACTTACACTTTTATTCTTAATAATCAACAACTTATTCAGAGCTCAATAATGATCCTAAATTCAGTTATGACTGATTTCTAAAAGCTATCA
>PHDH01000260.1 GCA_002840935.1 Bacteroidetes bacterium HGW-Bacteroidetes-21
AGCTTGTCTCACTTGGATAATTCCTTCCTTCTTTAAAATATGCAATTGCAGAAGCTTCAAATTCTGAATCTGATTCATTCAAGTTTGAACTCCCAACTGTAATATATCTTAAGTCAGAGGCTTTATTCGGTTCATTAACTTCTAAAATTATTAATGCACAACTGTTGTAGTAACTCATATTTCTTGTTTTTAATTATTATTTCACGTTCCCGTTTTTGTCGAAAAACTTTATTTCGCCAGTTATTGCATCTCGAAGAATAGCTTTTGTAGTTTCTAATGCATCAATTTGAAATTCTTCTGTTCCAGTCTCGACATCATAAATATATTTCACTCCTTTAATTTTAATTCTTCCTAAAGGTTGAACATCTAAATAAGCATTTTCATAAGTATATGTATGTTCAAGTCCAGTTGCAGCATCCCATTCGTGTGGGACTTTTTTGTCTAGTTCGTGAAAGTCTGTAATTACATGACCACTTTCGTCAAATATTTTAATCTCATTTGCCATTCCTTGAAGAGAATATGTCATTTGACCATCTTCTGGAAATTTTATATTTGCTTTCATCCAGTCGTTGTCGAATAAGGGAATTCTCTGTTTAATATTTGGCAGAACCATTTTCATTTGGAAAACAATAGTCTTTATTCTACCTTCCCAGTCTTTGTCATTAGGAAATCTTAATTCCTTTAAATTTATTCCATAAAAGTCTGCAAATTTTTTAGCCCCTGACTGATAACCGACTTTTGTAACCATTATTCCATTAACATTTAATAAGTCAGATAATACAGAACAAAAATCCCTAACTTTTCCTATCGATACTTCACTATTGTAGTTCTTGCATTCAATAGCAACTTTATTTTTGACACCAGCAATTTCATATTCCCAATAAACATCAATTTGGTGTTCTTGTCCCGATTTGCCTCTTAGTTTCACATTGTGCTTTACATCAATTGTGTCTATACCTTGTACATTTATTAGTGTTTGGTAAATTTCTTGCGTAAATTTTTCGTAATCTGTATTGTCGTTCATTGCTGTCTGTTTTTAAAATTGGTGGTAACGGTTGCGTGTATGAAACGTTGGGGATTGCGGGGCACTTACCTGTCAAGTTACAACAAACTTGATGCGGGGTAGAGTGCTCGAATAACCACTTAAACCCCAATGTTTTATACACGATGTTATGCGGTCGTGCTTTTTTCATGTCTTTTCAAGTTTTTGTTTTATTTCCAACCATCTATTTGTGTCAAACTTTCTAATTTCACCCATTGCTCCATTGAGTGTTACTGATTTAATGTCTTTCGCTTTACTCACAAGCATTTCAGTTGAACAACTGGAAAGCATTTGTTTTGCTTTGTCAGGAGCAAATTCAGCCACTTCACTTAGCCCTGTTGCAAGTTCGTGAAACTTCAAGCCAGGAAGCTGGTCTTTCAATTTGTTAAAAAAACTGTCAATTATTTGGTTACAAAGAGGTTTTGAAATCTTGCTCAACTTGCCAAGTCCTTGTGTGAAAATTTGAAATGAAATATTCTGACTATTCAAGTCGTGTTTGTGCTGATTAGTATATGTAGTGAAAGTTTCTTTCGCAGTCTTTGGACTGATTTTGTGAATGGAAACAATTGTATGGAGAAACAAGTCAAATGAAAGTTTGTAAATTTTTGCTTGATATTTTGGGTCATTTGAAACAAGATTAAAAATTTCAATGGCTTGGATTTGGTCAACGGATTTTAATTCCTCAATGGATTTAATTATTTGACCGAAGTTTATGTCGTTTGCTGTTGCTTTACGGACAAGAATATTTCTGTCACATTTTCTTAAAACATCTTTACTGCGAACTGGGTCAACCAATTTTAATTTCAAAAGAATATTGCCAAGTGAAGAAAAGCCAACCTCATTTCCATTAAGATTTATTTCTGTGTTTGCAAAAATCACTGTAGCCAAATCGTGGTTATAAAGTTTTGTTGCTGATAATCCTGAGGAATAATTTTCCGCTGTTGCTTTTCGGAAAAGAGGCAATAGTGCTTCAATAGTAAATTTTGAAAATATTTTTTGTCTATCCGAATAACCGACATTGGTCAAGGTGTGAATTAGATTAAAGTAGTCTGCAATATCTTTAATTTCTGTATGCAAAAAGTCCTTTAAATATGCTTGTAAAATTTCTGTTGTCTTTGATTCTGAAATCTTAAACAGTTCAGCAAGAATTCTCATTGCGTTTTTTACTGTTTCAAGTTTCAATTGGTCAGCAATATCAACGGAATTTAATTGAGAATAAATTCTTGAAACTCTGTCTGGGTTAACAAGAAATAAACTAGCAAGTCCTTTCCCCAATTGTGCAGATTTACATTTACCTAACCCAATTAATATTTTGTCATCATTGTAATATTCAAAAAGTCGTTTTGCTTTATCGGGGTCAACTTCTTTTAATTCACTTATGGCTTTCTCAAAATAGAAATACTTTAGGCGATTTAATTTTTTTCCTAAATCTTCTTCATTCATCAATAGGAAAATGTTCCGTGTCATTGTCCTGTTTATTTCTTTGAATTCAGTCAAGGAGTTTGCTGTAATAAATGCCGGTGCTTTCATTAAACTTTCAGCCCAATCAGATTCCGAAAGGGATTCAATAATAAGTTTGCAGAAAGATGGATTATAATTTTTAAAAAGGCGTGCTGAATGTGTTGTATAATTTACTGGCGAATTTTTAATAAGTTGTTTAAGTTCCTCCTTAGTTAATAATGAAATAAGTTTGCTCGCTTGTTTGGACAAGTTGCACTTGTAGCAACTAATTAAAAGAAAAGAAAAAGTTGTGAAACCGTCTCTATCATTTAGAATCGTCTCTTTGAATTTAGCCGACTTTTCAAGAAACTCTTTTGAGAAGTATTCAAATTTTGCTACGTAACAAAAGCGAAGTGCTTTGAAAAAATCTTTTATCGCTGGAAGTTCAATTTCTTCGCTCTGCAAATACTTTAAAGTTTTATCAGAAATTGTATTGTCATTAAGTAAGGAAGGGATTACTCCTTTAATTTTCTGTTGATGCAATGCGGCAAAGATTGCTGCTGTATTTTTTGGGTATTCAATTGCAATTTGATTTGAAGAAGAAAATTGTTTAAAGTATTTTAGAAGTTCCAGTTTCTTAATTTCATTTTCCTGTTGCTTGTATTTTGCAGAGTCAAATTGCGGTAACTTTTCAATAATAGATGCAAGTAGCAGTTCCGCAAATTGCGAATGCCCGAAACTGTATAATTTGTTTTTTTTGTCGCTTTCGTAAATCAAGCCTGCAACTTGTAGTTTGTCACAAAGTGTTCTGTCTTGAAGAAAATGAAAATCTATTCCGTATGAGTTGATACAACAATAGGGGATAATATCTTGAATGTTTCCTTCAATCTTTTGAAGGTAGCGAAGAAATAATTCTCGGTTGAAATCTTGCTCGGTGAGTTGGTCAAGTTTTTTGTCTTGGTTGTCTTTCCAAAAGGTCAAAAGCAAATTGAGTTTTAAAATGTTTTGGTTAGCAAGTTTCAAAACTTTGTTGATGTCGCCAACACTCTGCGTAATATTGAAATGCTTTTGAAATGAATGAATTATACCTTGAAACTTATCTGTCGGGTTTGATAACACCAACTCATAGCTTGTTGTTATTTCATCAAACAAATTAATTCCGCTATCATCCTTTTGGAAGTCTTCGCTAAGTTTTCGTGAAAGGAACAATGCTGTAATGTTTTGCATGTCCTCCAATTCCAAATAAATATCAATTGCTAACGATAGGTTTTTATGAATGTCGTCAACGATAATTAACGACTTGTTCTTATTGATGATTACAAGCTCTTGAATAATTTCTCGGCTTGATAAAGTGTGATTCAGTTCAACATAGTAAACTTCAAAATCATGTTTATAAAGTTCTCTTGATATGCCTAATGCAAGTGTTGTTTTGCCTGATGATGGCAAACCCAAAATTAAAGCGGTCTTTACTTTTTGTGAATTGAAATTCTCTGCAAACTGTGTAACTAATTTCTGTTCCTGTGTGTCAAAGTAATTTAAGTTGTCTTCAAACTGTTGAATCGAAGGTCGGTAGTTTGCCTTAAATGCTTTGAACTCTTTTTCAGGTTTTCTGAAATGTCCCAGCTTTGTAATTATCTCATAAAGTCGTTTGAATTCCTCTTCATATTTGAAAACTATTTCAGAATAATTTTCGTCTGTCAGATTGATGCTATCTCCACCAGAAACAAATTTGGATTCATGTTTGGCTTTTATTTCTTTTAATTTTGCTACTGTGTATTCGTCAACATTGTCTGTTATTTTATGATGCGCATGACAAAGCAAAATGAGGTTTTCCTCATTTCGTCTTTGTTCATTACTCATTTCTCGTCTAAATCTTTCTCCGCCTTCCTGTGCTGCTTCAATGTGGCAAACTTGTGCAATGAAAGTCCCATTTTCAGCAAAAAGTTTATGTTGGCAATTTTCAAAAGCACATTTGTTTCCTGATTTTGCAAACAGTCTAACAAGTGTTTCTTTTGTTGGTGTCAGTCTTTTAACTTCTTCTTCCATAAATTAGAATTCCATTGTTTGGGTGTCGGTTTTAGCATGCCGCATAACTTGTTTATAGGTACGGTAAAACCGTATCTATATTTCTAACGGTAGAAATATATGTACGGTTTTTAACAAAAAAACTGTATGAATTATTTGAGCCAAAAATCAACTTTTTTCCTCTGTCATTA
>PHDH01000261.1 GCA_002840935.1 Bacteroidetes bacterium HGW-Bacteroidetes-21
GGCTTTTTTCGCTGAATTCTTTCATAATTGACATTACAATCATCAGAAATTTTCCTGGGATGATACAAATATACATTCACTTTTTTCCCGCTTTCATATAGTAATCTGGCAATTACAAGACCATCTCCACCATTATTTCCAGGTCCAGCAAAAATCGTATAAGAAGTAAAATTCAAATTACTGTTAATCCATTCAAAAAAAGCATTAGCAGCTCTCTCCATCAAATCAACCGAGGAAATCGGTTCATTATCTATCGTAAATTTATCAATGTTTGCAATTTGTTTGACAGAAAATATTTTCATTTAATCATATTTAAATTCAGGCTATTAATGTCAAAGTTATTATATTTATTGAGATTTTCCACGAAATATATATTTTTAAACAATCTAATAGATGAAAAAAAAGTTTTTATATTTGCCCTTTGAGATATTAAATATTAACAAATAACTGGAAGAATATGTTCAAGGCACACCCAAAAGGATTATTAGCTGCAGCTCTAGCAAACATGGGCGAGAGATTCGGATTTTATACGATGATGGCTATTCTGTCGTTGTTCTTAATGGCTAAATTTGGTCTTTCTGAAACAAATGCAGGTATTATTTATTCTATTTTTTACTTTTCAATTTATGTTTTAGCATTTGTTGGGGGTTTAATTGCAGATAAAACTAAAAATTTTAAAGGGACCATATTAATTGGTCTTATTATGATGGCCGTTGGATATTTGATTATTGCTATTCCTACAGGCACTCCGGTTCCAGCTGATAAATTTGTATTGTTTCTAGCTTTAACTTGCTTTGGATTATTCGTAATCGCTTTTGGTAACGGGTTATTTAAAGGAAATCTGCAGGCTCTCGTTGGACAAATGTATGACGACCCCAAATATTCAAAATTACGTGATTCAGGATTCCAATGGTTTTATATGTTTATAAACGTAGGCGCTATTTTTGCGCCTCTGGCAGCTGTGGGCGTAAGAAACTGGTGGGTTGAATCACACGGTTTAAAGTATAACTCAACACTCCCCGAACTTTGTCATTCTTTCCTTCAAGGAAAAGATGTCCCTAATCTCCCTCAAATGGCTTCCGACGCAGGTTATACCGGCACTGACATGACATCATTTGCAAATCAGTATCTTGATGTTTTTGCCACTGGATTTCATTACGCTTTCTTAGTGGCCATTGGTGCAATGGCAATTTCACTGGCTATTTATTTAGTTAATAAAAAAAGATTCCCAAACCCAGCAGATAAAGCCAAACATGCTGCTGGTACAAACTATGTTGAAATGGACGCCAAAGAAGTAAAACAACGTCTTTATGCTCTATTTGCAGTATTCGCTGTTGTTATTTTCTTCTGGTTCTCTTTCCATCAAAATGGACTTACTCTTACTTTTTTTGCAAAAGATTATACTGATCTTAGCAGTATTAATATTAATCTTGGATTTATTACATTAAAAGGAGCTGAGCTTTTCCAGTCCATTAACCCCTTCTTTGTTGTTTTCCTCACTCCTATAATCATGGCGCTTTTTGGCTGGTTTAGAGCAAGAGGTAAAGAACCTTCCACCCCTAAGAAAATTGCAATCGGTATGTTAATAGCTGCCTTGGGTTATGTTTTAATGACGATTGGATCTCTAGATGTTCCCTCAAAAGAACTTGTTACTGGAATGGGTGGATTACCAGACGCTCAACGAGTTACTCCTTTTTTACTAATTGGTACTTATTTCATTCTTACCATAGCTGAATTATTCATTTCTCCGCTGGGTATCTCTTTTGTATCTAAAGTGGCTCCTCCAAAGTATCAGGGTATGATGCAAGGATTATGGTTATGCGCCACCGCAGTAGGTAATCAGTTATTATTTATTGGTGCTATTTTCTACGAAAGTATTCCAATTTGGGCAACCTGGTCGATTTTCGTTACAGCTTGTCTTATCTCCATGTTCACCATGTTATTTATGCTCAAATGGCTCGAAAGAGTTGCAAAGTAATATTCTAAGGGCTGACTGAAACGTCGGCCCTTTTTTTTATGACAAAATTATATAACGACTATTCAAGCTACATTAAAACTAAGTTTGGTCAACGGGTTCAGAAAATATCTGTAAACGCAGGTTTTACCTGTCCAAACCGCGACGGTTCCAAAGGAAGAGGTGGCTGTATTTATTGCGACAACACGACCTTTAATCCAGCTTATTCGAGTGCCACTAAAAGTATTTCACAACAACTCCTTGAAGGCATTGCCTTTTTTAAGGAAAAATACCCCATCCAAGAATACATTGCATATTTCCAGTCTTACTCGAACACCTATGCATCGGTAGATGTTTTAAAGAAGTTATTCGACGAAGCTATTGCGACACCTGGCATTATTGGCCTAGCTATTGCAACCCGTCCTGATTGCATTAACAAGGAAATTATTGATTTACTCTCAGACTATGCAAAAAAACTGTTTGTGGTTGTTGAGTTCGGTATAGAGAGCACCCTGAATAAAACGCTGCAAACCATCAACCGTTGTCATACCTGGGAAGAGTCTAAGACTGCCATTAAAATGACAGCAACAGCTGGAATTCCCGTGTGTGTTCATGTAATACTGGGACTTCCAGGCGAAATCAACAACGATTTTATTCTTCATGCACAAAGAATTTCTGAGCTACCTGTTCATTTTATTAAACTTCACCAGCTTCAGGTGATAAAAAACACAACATTAGCCGATTACTATTTATTAAACCCTGACAAATACCGTACTTATACCGTTGACGAATATGCCAGTATAGTATGTGAGTTTCTGGAATATCTTTCACCCAAAATAGTAGTCGAACGCTTTACCAGTGAATCACCTCCCGAAAAGGTTATTGCTCCCAAATGGGGACGACTAAAGAATTTTGAAGTCACCGAAATTATTCGAAAAAAACTGGATGAGTTAGGTACGTTTCAAGGAAGGCTTTGGGATAAGGGGGAATAGGGAATAGGGAATAGGGAATAGGGAGTATGGGGATAATGAAAATTTCGTGAACCTAGAAAACTTTCTCAATTCCTTTTATCAGCACCCCACATTAACTTCTGTCTAAGCGTATTGTAAAAATTTTGATTCTTCAGGCGAATCATATTAATCTTATAATCTGCTTTTCTGATGTGTAATTCGATACCTGAATCTATGGTACAAGAATGATGATCGAGTGAAACCATACAGTTCCCAGAGCGACTTTCAACGATAAGGGTAATTTCAGATTCATTGGATACGACCAGGGGTCTTACGGTCATATTGTGTGGTGCAATGGGACTCAGTACAAAAACATTTGAATCTGGAGCAAGAATGGGACCTCCAACACTTAATGAATAAGCAGTTGATCCCGTAGGAGTTGATATTATTAATCCGTCTGCCCAATAAGTATTAAGATAAACGCCATTAATACTAGTTTTAATTGAAATCATGGAAGAACTATCTCTTTTGTAAACGGTAAACTCATTCAATGCACTATCGTAGCCAGGAAAAGAAAATTGGTCGGATTTTAATTGTAAAAGAGAACGTTCTTCAATAACAAATTCACCTTCTTGTATTAGATCCAATGCCGTAGGCAACTCGTCGATAGTAATATTTGCAAGAAAACCTAGTCTTCCACTATTGATTCCAATAAGAGGAATGCCAGCATCTTTCACTAAAGAGACTGCTTCGAGAAAAGTACCATCCCCTCCAATACAAAAAACAGCGTCCAAACCTTTGGGCATATCTTGATGACCGGTAAAAGTACTTTTCACCTTCATTTCCTCAGTAAAACCCAATTGATGCAATGATTCGAAGAAGGAATGATAGACATATGTTTCGAGTTTATTGGACTTAATCCATTGGAGCATAATGGTCATTGACGACTTAAAATCATCAGGAATATTTCTACCGTAAAAGGCTATTTTCTTCATTTTGTATTAGAGATTTATCACTTTTACGGATTCAGAAACCGCATCAAAGCATCCAACCTGTCTTCGTACATTACATCAGAGTCGGTATCCAAACCGAATGAACCAAGAATAAAAATGTTGTACCTGTTAAAAGTTTGAACAATGGAAGTTATATCGTTGGTATTGAGCTTAAGAGTTACATGCATTCTCATGCTATCATCAGAGTCGCTAATATAAAGTGAGATAATTTTTGCATTATTAGACTCTACAATTTGTGCAATCTGCGCCAGAGAATAATCGTGGACATTCATTTCGAGCACAATAATAGCTCCCCGCTTTTCGATTGACGTTACCTTAGCCATTCCTTGAAGTAAATCGTGCAGTGTAATAAGTCCCAAATAGACATTTTTTTCGCTCAATACGGGTACTATAGTCAGTTTTTGGCTGGCAACAACCTCTACAACCTCGTATATATGCTGATGGCTATACACAAAAGGAGCCAATAGAGAAAGTTTATGATTTCCAAGCGGTTCATTGGGTTTGTTTCTATCAAAAATATCCGAATCAGAAATTATTCCCAGTAACTCCTCATTATTGACAATGGGTAGGTGAGAAACCCTGAAAACTTCCATATTATTCAGCGCCTGTTGAGCGGTATCGGAAGTTCGGAGTGCAGGAACTACATCAGAGAGTAAATCTTTTGCCAGCATTTTGGAGTTATTATAATACAAAATTAACTTTGTAGTCTGTAAAAACAAAAAAATATGGTGCGACTCAGTGTAAATATCAACAAGATTGCGACTATTCGCAAC
>PHDH01000262.1 GCA_002840935.1 Bacteroidetes bacterium HGW-Bacteroidetes-21
CTTGAATGATTTAAAAAATCCATGGGAAACGAATTTCCAATGGTAAAGTTACCTTTATCTTTTGAATTTGAAAGGGTATCAAGCTCAAAATCTCCTGTTGAAGCAGAAATAAAACCGGGACTAATATTTTTAAAATTCCCTATGAAATGATTTGCATCATTTGTATTTAATGCTGTATTAGTTTTCATTAGACAATGATCGAACCAGTAATTAAAAATGGGAGATCCGGAGTATTCATCCAGTACAATCTCATCCTCCTTACTACCATAAATAATACAATTTCCGAAAGTTGCCTTTTCTAGAGGTCGAACTTGATACACGCCATACGCATCCTGATAATAATTATTAAGAACGACAGATGGAGTCACCCTGTTGCTATACGACCAATCATTATATATGGTACAATGATAAAACTCGTAACTCCCTCCATAGACTACGGCAACGGCATACTGACCTGCATTTGAAATGACACAATTCACCGCATGTATACTTGTTCCCCTGCCATAAATGCCAACGGCATTCATATTTAATATTTTGGAATTCAACATGGTTACAGTTGGCTGCAATACACTGGCCATTGTATCCGCCTGAATTCCAATAATGGCATTTTTTACCTCACAATATGTCAAACTATTATCCTTACTCCCCGGCAAAAAATACAGACCATCCCATTGTCCCGGGATATCTTTATACCATTGCTCCAATCTATCTCCCTGAAATATCACTGGTTCTTCTAAAGAACCATTTACAATCAATGTGCCGGCCACATATAATCGTGATTCATTATGAAAATATAATCTAACACCAGATGTTATAATCAGCGTTGCATTAGAATCTACCAGCATGGAATTATAAATAAGGTAAGGTTTATCATTCACCCACACATCGTCTGAGATAATCTCGCCATCAATAAGATGTACATCTTGTCCGCAAGCCATAAGAATTACCTTATCTGTTTTGTCGTTGGTTTCAAACATAACAGAATCGAGAATAGTCAGAGGACTATTGCTGCTCAGCGGATTGACATTAACTTCGACAAAGATAAAAAGACTATCATTTTCTTTAATTATCACATCCTGAAGCGAATTAGTAGAACTACCATTAATATTTAATCTGAATCCATTATTTCCAGCCAGGTAAATTCTTTTAATCTTCAAATCCTGGCTATTATTATTGTAGATTTTAAAATACCGGGTAGCTGAACCAATCGTTGTGAAAACTGTATCAAACATCAGTGTATCATCCGAAAACACCAATCCACTACCGGCATCTTCAGTAAATTTATCTTTTTTGCAAGAGGCAAAAACTACGAGAATCAGAAAGAATAACAGAAATGGTTTCATACTTAAGGGGTAAAAGTACGAAAATAACGGTTAAGGGGAAAAAGTATTATTTAAAAGGAGGAAAATGATGCGATTTATTTTACAAAAGTTTCGAGCGTAGCCTCAAGGCTGGATCCTCTCAGATTTTTTGCAACAATAATACCATCGCCATCAATCAGCCAGTTTGTCGGAATTCCTCTCACGCCATACAGTGCAGCAGCTTCACTACTCCAATATTTAAGATCACTCACATGATAATCCCAAACAAGACTATCTTTTTTAATGGCATTTTTCCAACTATCCAGGTTCTGATCCAAAGAAACGCTGTAAACGGTAAAGCCTTTTCCGTTATTAAATTTTTTGCTTTTATATTTATTATAAGCAGATACAACATTCGGGTTTTCTCTACGGCAAGGTCCACACCATGATGCCCAAAAATCTATTAAAACCATCTTACCTTTTAAGGAAGAAAGTGAAATCTCTTTTCCATCAGGATTATTCAGTTTAATATCCGGGGCTTTGTTTCCAATTTCAAGTCCCTCGTCTGCAGTAAGAGCATTTCCCTGAGGGTTAGTATTATTATAATTAAAAGTTGTTCCAATAAATAAAGCCACTAAAAGCGGCACTATGGTCATTTTAAGTTTTGTCTTCATATTACTTTTTTTAAATCTTGAACAAAAATAATGCAAATTTTTAAATATCTGTCCTTTTTATTCTGGCACCTACGGCATTCAACCGAACATCAATATGTTGATACCCCCGGTCAATTTGTTCAATATTATGTATTACGCTTTTTCCTTGTGCCGACATGGCTGCAATAAGCAAAGCGACTCCTGCGCGAATATCAGGAGAAGACATAGCCGTTGATCTCAATGGAAAACGCTGATCGAGGCCAATGACCGTGGCCCGGTGCGGATCGCACAGAATAATCTGCGCCCCCATATCTATCAGTTTATCAACGAAGAACAAACGACTTTCAAACATCTTCTGGTGTATAAGAACACTTCCTTTTGCTTGTGTTGCAACGACCAAAAAAACACTGAGCAAGTCGGGGGTTAAACCGGGCCAGATAGCATCAGAAATAGTTAATATCGAACCATCAATAAATGTGTCAATTTCGTAATGATCCTGACGGGGAATATAAATATCATCTCCTCTTCTTTCTAGCGCAATCCCTAAACGACGAAATGCGTCGGGAATAAGACCCAGATTTTCATACGACACATCTTTAATAGTAATTTCACTCCCTGTCATAGCAGCCATTCCGATAAAACTACCGATTTCTATCATATCAGGTAAAACCTTATGATCTACTCCATGGAGTGAATTTACACCCTCGATATGAAGAAGATTCGAGCCAATGCCCTGAATTTTAGCACCCATGCCTACCAACATTTTACACAATTGTTGTAAATAGGGTTCACAGGCGGCATTATATATGGTGGTTGTACCTTCGGCCAAAACAGCAGCCATTACGATATTGGCAGTACCTGTAACAGAAGCTTCTTCGAGCAACATATAGGCACCTTTTAGTTTCTTTGCATTGACGCGAAAAAGACTTTTTGTCGCATCAAAATCAAATTCAGCTCCCAGACTTTGAAATCCAATAAAGTGTGTATCCAAACGGCGACGACCAATTTTATCTCCACCAGGTTTCGGAATAATTCCTTTGCCAAAACGAGCCAACATAGGACCAATTACCATGATAGAGCCTCTAAGACTGGCAGCCAGCGAATAAAACTCATCTGACTCCATAAAATTCAAGTCGATATTTTTGGCGTGGAAAGAATAGGTTCCTTCAGAAACCTTCTTGGTTTCGACACCCAATTTTTGAAGTAGCTCTATAAGTTTTAAAACATCTCTGATCTCGGGAATATTTGAAATAACAACTTCTTCTCCGGTCAGCAAAGTGGCACAAATGACTTGTAATGCTTCATTTTTTGCCCCTTGAGGATGCAAATTACCCTGAAGCCTGAATCCGCCTTCTACTTCAAAAGTGCTCATAGTTTACTTCTTTCGGTTATTTTTTCTAAATTTTCGTGTACGCTGTAAAATATCTCTTGTTTCGGACAATTTCATTTCTGGCTTAATCAATGTCTGAGACCCGGTTATATCCAAAATATCCTTAAAAATTAATTCATCACTCACAGCCTCTTTATTCCAAAGCAAATAGAGTTTTTTCATATAATTAGCCAACATTTCAACATAGACGGTTTTTTTCTCTCCGTCCTCCATCTGCGACAATTTGATTAACTGCGACTCAACACCTTTACCATAATGCTTAAACCTGATTTTCTTTTCAGGATATGGAACCTTCTTCGGTTTTTCGAACAAAGCTTCTTTTTGAGTAATCTCAACAGGATAATCAATATCTAATTCGAAATCTGCAATGATGGCCAGATGATCCCACACTTTATGACGATATTCGCCTGAATCACGAAAACTACTGTTCATAAATGACATCACCTGAACAATCTGACGAGCCGCCTTATTTCTTTCTTCCTTTTCAGGTAACGATTTAATATACTCTACCATACGATGAATATGACGCCCATATTCGGGCATAATCATCTTTGATCGGGAAGTATTGTAGTCTTTATCCATAATTTAATTGTTATTTATAATCTTAATTCGTGCAAATTTAAGAAGAAGATTCTTTATTCCACTGTGTTTGAATTCAATTTGTGCTTTTATATCGGGAGAAATGCCCTCAACAGTCAAGACAACACCCGGTCCAAACCTGTCATGTTCAACTAACATACCGGGTTTCAGATCAGGAATTTCTTCACTGGCCATAGCTTTAGAAGACACAGACTGAATGGGTTTAAAATTCTGTGGGGATGAAACAGGAGTTGCCCTTTCTGGCTTCTTGGGCATAAAGTCAGAAAAAACATTTCTTTCTGAAGTCTTTTTGGGAGTAAATGCAGAAAAACCACTTTTTTCTTCAGGTTTTCTTTTCTCCACCGGCATTTCGAGATAGTCCATCCCAATATCCTTAATAAAATCACTGGGTGTACAAGGGTTAGTTTTGCCCCATTTCATTCGGATATCAGCATAAGAAATAAATGCCTGTGTTTTGGCTCGCGTAAGAGCCACATAAAACAAGCGCCTCTCCTCTTCAACATCTGCCGGCTCAACACTATTCATATATAAAGGAAAATATTCTTTCTCTGCGCCAACAATAAATGTAACATCAAATTCCAGCCCCTTAGCCGCATGAACTGTCATAAGTGACACTCTTTCAATTTCTTCCTTTTCACCTTTATCGGCATCGGTCAACAAAGATACATTTTGCAAATAATCGGATAATGATACCAATTGCTGACCTGTTTCTTCGACCATATCCGCACAAAATTCAT
>PHDH01000263.1 GCA_002840935.1 Bacteroidetes bacterium HGW-Bacteroidetes-21
ATACGACTTGAATCATCGCAAATACGTAATTTTTTTATTTTTATTTTAATGTTCTTCGATTTAAATGCGTTTGCCCTGTCCTTTTAATGTCAGAGCAGAAACCTATCATTATTTTAATTATTTTTGAGCACAATTTATTTTGAGCCAAGGCTAATTAAATTAATTGCAAATGAAAAAAGCAATAATAATCATTGTCGGACTGGCCTTGTCTTTTGGTCTGGGCTTTTTTGTAAGTACTCTTGTTTTCTCGCCTGTAGAAATAAGCAAAAATATAAGTCAGACGGAGTCTACTGAAAAAATCGCCAAAGTGACAGGGATCGGGGGAATATTTTTTAAATGCAAGGATCCCGAAAAACTCAAAGATTGGTACCAGAAAAACTTGGGTCTGAACATAGATGCTTATGGCGCCCGATTCGACTGGTTTGAAACTGCCGACTCGACAAGAAATGGGTCAACTCAATGGTCAGTTTTTAGTGAAAAAAATGGATATTTTAGCCCATCAACTAAAGACTTTATGATAAATTACCGGGTCGAAAATCTATCCGGGATGGTCGAGCAGTTCAAAAAAGATAGTGTTATTATGCTTGATACCATCGAGACATACGATTATGGCAAGTTTTTACACATTTTAGATCTTGAAGGAAACAAAGTTGAGTTGTGGGAGCCGAATTTTGATTTTAGTAATAGTCAATAAGGAGAAAAAACGATGATAAAATTTCTGATTCCAGGCGTAGTTTTTATAGTGGTCGCTTTTTTGTTTTACCGGTTTTTTTTATCGGGCAGCAAAACCAAAGCCTCAAACAATGATTCCAGTAATAATTTGTATTACAACGATTCTAATTCAAGCGATTGGGACGAAGTTGTCAATGATAACGACAGTAGTGGAGACGCAGGTGGAGACGGTGGTGGAGATAGTGGCGGCGGAGATTAGCAGATTTGTTGTTCTGTAAAATAATGGCAAATAAAAATTATTTATGAGCTTAAAGACTAATTTAATTGGAGGAATAAAAAAACGAATTCCTTCCATTCAGTGGCTTTCAGAATATTCCCTAAAGTTACTTGGTTATGATGCAGTATCAGGTCTTACGCTGGCAGCATATGCTATTCCTGTTTCTCTTGCTTATGCTACTTTGGCGGGATTGCCGCCACAATATGGCGTATATGGTTATTTAATCGGTGGAATCTTTTATGCACTGCTGGGAACAGGTAAGCAACTTGCTGTAGGTCCCACTTCTGCCATTTCTATGCTAATTGGAGTTACTTTGGCAAGTCTTGCGAATGGTGATGTACAACGATGGGTCGATCTTGCTTCCCTATCTGCCCTTCTGTTTGCGGGCATGAGTTTGTTGGCTTATGTTTTCCGACTGAGTAGTATCATTAATTTCATTAGCGAAACCGTTTTGGTTGGGTTTAAAGCAGGAGCTGCAATCACCATAGGTCTGACCCAGTTACCCAAACTTTTTGGAGTTTCTGGTGGCGGAGAAAATTTTTACAGTCGGCTAACCAATCTTTTTCATCAAATACCCGATACAAATATTGTTGTATTGATTTTTGGTCTTGTGTCAATTACGCTTTTGTTTGGTGGGGAAAAACTTTTTCCAGGTAAACCTATTGCTATTCTAGTAGTAATTTTATCCGTCCTTGCTATTACTTTTACACCGTTGGGTGCTATGGGTTTTAAAACGGTTGGAGTCATTCCAACCGGATTGCCAGAACTTAAATTGCCTGGATTGAATTTTAAAGATATTGGGGATATACTTCCCTTGGCTTTTGCCTGTTTCCTTTTAGCGTATATTGAAAGTGTGTCGGCAGCAAAAGCACTGGCTCAAAAAAATGGCTACGAAATTGATGCTGCACAGGAATTGCTTGCTTTAGGAGTCGCAAACCTTGCTACTTCATTGGGTCAGGGTTATCCTGTTAGTGGCGGTCTTTCGCAATCTGCAGTAAACGAGAAATCGGGTGCTAAAACTCCTGTTTCGCTTATTGTTGCATCTATTGGAATCGCCGTAAGTTTGTTATTCCTCACAGGTTTGCTCAAGAATCTTCCGACAGTAATACTGGCTGCTATTGTGCTAGTGGCTATCAGAGGCTTGTTGGATGTCAAAGAATTAAAACGTCTGTTTAAGGTAAATCGCTTCGACTTTATTATTGCCATGGTTGCCCTCATCAATGTTATTGCTTTTGGAATACTTGAAGGAGTGCTCATTGCTGCATTATTTTCTCTGATACTGATTATCCGTAAAGTATCCAGCCCTCACATTGCTTTTCTTGGAAGAATTCCGGGCACTAATAGATATACCGATATCAAACGACATCCCGATAACGAATTACTCCCCGGTGTTTTGCTTTTCAGGGTTGAGTCAGAACTTGTTTATTTTAATGTAGCGAATGTCTATCGAACGGTGTGGAATAAAGTCAGTGAAATGGGGCCTTTGTTAAAAGTCGTAATATTCGACTTAAGTACTTCTGCCCGAATTGACTCCAGTGGTGCTCGTTTAATAAAACGTCTTCATGACAATCTTATCGCAAAAAATGTCGTTTTGAAAGTCGCTGAAGCGCATTCAGGGGTTCGTGATATTTTACGATACGAAGAGATAGAACATTTGCTGGGTCATGTAAGTCGTCGCGATACTTTGCATGATGTTGTCGTGACAGCGATAGGAGATAGTGAACCAGATATTATAAAACCAGCGGTAAAACCTCAAAGATTATTGCCGCCTGATATCGTTTCACAGATTGTGTTGGGAAATAATTATTTTACACAGACTCATCCCAAAGAGTATTTTGAAAGTTTTAATTGTGCTCAGAAACCATACATTACGCTTGTGTCATGCTCTGATTCCAGAGTGCCACTCAATGCCCTGATGCCAGATACTTCCAACCGGGTTTTCTCTATACAAAATATTGGAAATCAGGTTTTATCTACCGAAGGTTCTGTGGATTATGGGGTGTATCATTTAAAAACCCCGATACTAATGTTTCTGGGGCATTCGGATTGCGAAGCCATAAAAGCATATCTGCATGGTTTTGATAGTGAAACACCTAATATTAAGCATGAACTTGACTTTTTAAGACCAATTATTTCTTCCGTTTCTTCGGATAAAGACTTAGATAAAGTTAAAAGCCAAGTAATTGAAAAAAATCTCGATTATCAGGTCAATATTGCTTGTAAAAAGTATAAAGATTTGGTTCATACTGGCGAACTTACCGTAATAGCTGGATTTTACGATTTTAAAGGCGAATTTGATAAGGGAATGGGTAATGTTGTCATTGTCAATGTTAACAAACAAAAGGATGTGGAAGAATTACGAAATATGCCCATTTTTTCCTATTTGTCTAGGGCTCAAAAAGAATTACATGTAGGTAGATTACCGGGGTAATAAGGTTAGTTAAAATTTCGCAACCAAAGGCATTCTTCTGCCGGGACCAAAGGCTTTGGAAGTGACCCGGATTACAGGGGGAGCCTGGTATCTTTTATATTCGTTGTTGTTGACCAACGCAATAATTCGGTGTACGATAGTCGCATCGTAACCTTCTGAAATAATTTCGTCTTTACTTTTATTTTGCTCTATATATTTTTCCAGTATGCTGTCCAGTAAATCATATTCTGGCAGACTGTCGCTGTCTTTTTGGTTCTCGCGCAATTCGGCCGAAGGGGGTTTTACAATGCTGTTCACTGGAATGACTTCCTGATTTGCATTGATGAACTGAGCCAATTCGTAAACGGTGGTTTTGTATACATCTCCCAAAACGGAAATAGCTCCGCACATGTCACCGTATAAAGTGCCATATCCAACGGCCATCTCACTTTTATTGCTGGTGTTGAGCAATATGTTTCCAAATTTGTTCGACCATGACATTAATAGGGTTCCTCTTACCCGGGCCTGAATATTTTCTTCGGCTATGCCTGGTTTTGTTCCTTCAAAATGAGGATTTAAGCCTGCTTCGAAAGAATTATATATGTCCTTAATGGCAATAATTTCATATCTCATGCCCAGGTTTTTGGCCAGTGCAATGGCGTCGGAAATTGAGTGATCTGAGCTGTATTGAGAGGGCATCAAAATGCCGGTTACGTTTTCGCTTCCCAGAGCTCTGCATGCAAGTACTGCGGTTACCGCCGAGTCGATGCCTCCTGAAAGGCCCAGTACTGCTTTGGAAAAACCCGATTTTGTAAAATAATCGTGTATGCCCGATACCAGTGCTTCATGTATCATGCTGATATGCGAGGGCAGGGGAGTCGCTTTATTTTCTGTGTCCAGATTCTGTAAGTCAATAATTCTTATGTCTTCAGAAAATAAGGGTAATTGTTCAACAATGTTTCCCTTTGGGTTGACTACCATGCTGCCTCCGTCAAATACAAGGTCGGTATTCCCGCCTTGCTGGTTGACGTATATAACCGGGCATTGGTACTTCTTCGATGCTGTAGCGAGAACTTCTCTTCGCTCGCCTGGGTGGGTGAAAGAGAAAGGCGAGGCTGAAAGATTGATAATGTAGTCGGGCGATTGAGCTTTGAGTTTTTCAAGCGGAAAATCCTTGTACATTTTTTTCTGAGTGGCAGGGCAGGGTTGCTCTTCCCAAATATCCTCGCAAATAGTTATGGCAAAGCGCTTTCCTGAAATCTCCTGAATCTGCCATTTGGTGGCGGGTTCAAAGAAACGATA
>PHDH01000264.1 GCA_002840935.1 Bacteroidetes bacterium HGW-Bacteroidetes-21
TTTCTCAGTTGAGGTGTGAAAAATGCTCAGGTAGGTTCTTTTTTTCTCCTGATCAAGATTCTTCAATTGCTGGGGTTGAATTTGCTTGTCGTTCCACGACCAGATGTCGAGTTTTACCTTTTCCTCTTCTAGCAGGGTGTCTTTTGGAATTATCACAGGACGTGGCGCAACCCCAAAAACCAGTTTTTCTCCATCTTCCGAAAAATACATGTTAAAATTCTCTGATGGAGACCAACTCATGGGTAAGGATACTACCTGAGTGTCGACAATACAATAGGGTTTTATAATGGAATCGGTAGCGTAGTATAATGCATAGGTTTTTTCTTTGATGGTATCTGAGGAAAAGAGAAAAGCATATTTTGTTCCGTCTTCCGAAAAGACTATGTTTTTACCATAACCTGGATTGGAGAATCGAATGAAAGGCTTTTTTGTAAGGGGATTGAAAAGAGTAATTCTGACAGAATCAATACTATCACCGAATTGAGAAATAAAACCCGACATAGTTCCCTTTTTGCTAATAGCCACCTGCGTAACATCTGAAAAGATGGCAGAATCGCCTGTCTCGGGAAAATAATACATGAGTTTTGTGCCTTCAGGTTTTTTCTTCTTTTTCGAAGCGCTTTCTTTCTTCTTCTCTGGTTTGGTGCTGTCTGCCGGGGCTGTTTTTTCTTTTGTTGTGTCTTTCTCGAATTGAATGGCTACGAAATTTGCATTTTCTTTAGGCAGATAGAAATCGGAGACTCTGGCAAAACTTTTTTTCTGGAAATTCTTTTCAAGAGAAACAATGACCAGTGAGTCTTTCGGCATTTTATCCTCTTTCAGCTTGTCTTTTTTTGCCTTTCTTGTATCTGCAGCAGCAGGAATTACTTTACATGCGAGAAATCGACTATTATCGGCAAATACGGCTTTCTGTCCCCGGGGAACAATATAAGTTGTGTTGTTTTCGGTCTTAAGTATCATTAGTTTTCCGTCCCCTTTTCCGGGTTGAACTTCATAAGAGACATATTTTCCATTATCACTTATAGCCGGAGCACGAAGGCTTTCCCACTTGTCGTACAAATCATGGCCGGGACTCTTTTTGGCCGATTGACTATAAGTCTGGGTAAAGAAAAATAAAGCAAACAGTATCAGTAAATATCCTTTTTTCATTTCAGCGCTTTTCAAAAAAACAAAGGTATATCATTTATTTAAAATGACATACCTTTAAAAACATTTTGCGTGATGAGATTATATGAGTCCCTTGCTATGTTTCAGCTTCAGGGCTTCTATCATATCTTGGGTCATGGCATCCAGATCGTAGGAAGGTTTCCACCCCCACTCGGCGCGGGCGGATGAATCGTCGATGGAACGGGGCCATGAGTCGGCTATAGCTTGACGATAGTCAATATTATAATCGATGGAGAATCCGGGGATGTATTTCTGTATGCTTTCTGTCAGTGTTTTGGGAGTAAAACTCATGGCTGCCACATTAAAATCGGAGTGATGTTTCAGTGTCGACTTATCGGCGTGCATCAGATCGATGGTAGCTTTCAGACAGTCGGGCATGTACATCATCGGAAGCATGGTGTCTTCTTTCAGGAAGCAAGTGTATTTGCCGGTTTTAACGGCGTCGTAGAAAATGGCAACGGCGTAATCTGTAGTTCCGCCACCGGGAAGAGTTTCGTGACTGATGATACCGGGATAACGAACACCGCGTACGTCCAAACCATATTTCATGACGTAATAATCGGCCAACAATTCGCCAGCTACCTTAGTAACACCGTACATTGATTTTGGTTTCAAAATGGTATCCTGAGGCGTGTTGTCGCGAGGTGTTTCGGGTCCAAAAGCGGCTATAGAGCTGGGGTTGAAAATTCTTTTAATACCGTTTTCCCGTGAAACTTCCAGGACATTAATCAATCCGTTCATGTTGACATTCCATGCCAGCATTGGATTTTTTTCGCCGGTAGCCGATAACAGCGCTGCCATATTAACGATGCAGTCGATGCCATATTTTTTAATGATAGTTGTTAAAGCTTCGCGGTTAAGTACGTCAAGAATTTCGTAGGGACCGAAATCGATGATTTTTGCACAAGGCGTGGGATTCAGGTCGGTGGCAATGACATTGTCGTTACCATAAATTTTACGTAACTCAGGTACTAACTCGGAACCAATCTGTCCGGCAGAACCAATAACCAGTATTTTTTTAAAATCTGACATAGCTTTGTTTTTTTCAGTCCTCAAAAGTATACGATTTTTCAATCATTAACGATAACTCTGCACATATTTTTTTTATGATTTTAATCAAGTAATATCCTTGGGAAAAAATGATAAATTTGCAGGTAATAAATAAAAAATATCGTCTATGTACGGAAAAATGAAAGATTTCTTAACGGCAGAACTTGGTAAAATCAACGATGCTGGCCTGTTTAAACACGAAAGAATTATCGAAAGTGCGCAGGGTGCCGAAATTATAGTTAAAGGTAAAAAATGTCTTAACTTTTGCGCCAACAACTATCTGGGTCTCTCCTCACACCCCGATCTCATCAAAGCATCGCACGATGAAATCGATCACCGTGGTTATGGTTTATCCTCTGTCCGTTTTATTTGCGGAACTCAGGACATTCACAAAGAACTGGAAAAGAAAGTTTCTGAATTTCTGGGCATGGAAGACACCATACTGTTCTCTTCTTGCTTTGATGCCAATGGGGCTGTTTTTGAACCTCTGTTAGGAGAAAACGATGCCATCATTAGTGATGCACTCAATCATGCTTCGATTATTGATGGTATTCGTCTTTGCAAAGCACAGCGCTGGGCATACAAACATGGCGATATGCGCGATGTAGAAGAAACTGATCCCGCTACCGATAAAATGGCCAAAGGGCTGGAACGTTGTCTGAAAGAAGCTCAGGGCTGTCGTTTTCGCATGATTGCCACCGACGGTTCCTTCAGCATGGACGGTGACATTGCCAAACTTAAAGAAATTTGCGATTTGGCAGATAAATATGATGCTCTGGTGATGGTTGACGATAGTCATTCTACGGGATTTTTGGGTAAGACCGGTCGTGGTACCCACGAATATCGCGATGTAATGGGTCGTGTGGATATTATTACTACCACTTTCGGCAAAGCTCTTGGAGGTGCGTCCGGTGGTTGTATCTCTGGTAGCAAGGAAGTAATTAGCTGGATGAGAAATAAAGCGCGTCCGTATTTATTCTCCAATACTGTGGCTCCGGCTGTAGTAGGTGCTACCATTAAAGTAATGGATTTACTAATGGCTTCGACCGAGCTGAGAGACAAGCTCGAAAAAAATACCAAATATTTCCGCAGCAAAATGACCGAAGCTGGTTTCGATATCGTAGCCGGTGATCATCCCATAGTTCCCATTATGTTTGGCAAATACCCCGATTGCTCTAAGCTGGCCGTCAACTTCGCCAACAGAATGCTCGAAGAAGGTATTTATGTCATTGCTTTCTCGTTCCCCGTGGTTGCAAAAGGCAAAGATCGTATCCGCGTGCAGATTTCTGCCGGTCACGACATGGAACATCTGGATAAGGCTATTGCCGCCTTCACCAAAGTGGGCCGTGAACTGAATATGATAAAGTAATTCCTTTCCTGTTTAAAAATATAAGAAAGGCGCGGGAGACTGCGCTTTTTTTATGCTCTATCTTCGACGTCATACCGGACGAGCATGTCTTGCTTATAATACTGACATGCTTTAATGCGCAGATCCAGTATCTAAAAATAACCTCAGACGTTATGCTTAGATTCAGGATATTCAATAACATATAGGATAACTAATGGCAGTCTTGAATCCCGGAATGACGTATTATTTGATTTGTTATTAAGCCGTTATGCTGGACGTATTTCCCTAACGTCATCGCGAGGAAGCGGGACTTTGTTAGGTTTTTGAATATGCTAATGCAGACGCGGCGATCTCAGTGGGGGGCTAGTGCGAGGAATATGGACTTACTTCCAGGGTTGCAAATTGATTATCATATGATTTGAAAACACCCTTCCGTCTTAGACCACAGCGCGTAAATGTCTTCTAGTAATTAGTTGGTGCGCTCGAGATTGCCATGTTCTGACTAAATCGTCAGAACTCGCAAACGCGAATTAGTTGGGTGTTTTTGACTTTGTTTTTCTGGCATTTCCCCCCTCTTTGCATCGCAGAGAGGGGCCGGGGGTGAGTCTATAAAGGAAATTACGGAATGACGTTTTTTGTTTCTTTTGCCACAGATTTGGGTCTTATTTTTATCTGCGAATTATTAGATTCCCTGTTTCCATTTTTTCTTTACTGTAAAGAACATATTCGTAGCTACCTTCTTCTAGATTGCTAATATTTATTTCGATCTCTTTACTATGTAGCAAATCTTTTACCAATATTAGCTTACCCGTTTTGTCAAAGAGTTTGAAAATAATTGACTCCTTTTCAGAATTATCGATATCAATTTTGATAAAATTGTTGGCAGGGTTCGGATAAATGCAATGTGTTGTATTTTGAGGATTTTTGATATTCCCGAAAACCTGAAATCCATTAAAATTAATATCATCAATAAGCCATCCTTCTTTGTTATGGATTACAGAATCGCTTTTAAGAAACTGTTTTGATTTTTTATAAAAGGATATTATTTAAAGAAGTTTGTTGATAACTATATGATATTCAGTAGGTT
>PHDH01000265.1 GCA_002840935.1 Bacteroidetes bacterium HGW-Bacteroidetes-21
TAAACTCCTGGCCAGGTTCTGGTATTTCAATATGTTTGAACCCTTCAGTAGTAAGGTATTCTTTATATGTTTGTTGCGTGTCGTAATCGCCATGAACAAGAAAAACTTTTTTTAGTTTTTTTGGATCCTGACACTTTAAATAGGCTGCCATCTCCTTGTAATCCCCATGTCCACTGTAGGATTCTATCTTCCTTACATCGGCCTTTACCTGATATTCCGTGCCGAAAATTGAAACTTTTTTGTCGCCGCGAAGTATCCGGGCTCCTAGAGTCATTGGAGCGCAATATCCAACAGCTAATACAGTGTTTTTAGGATTAGAAATATTATTGGCCAGATGATGTTTAACTCGTCCGGCTTCCATCATGCCCGATGCTGAGATAATAACACAAGGTTGATCTGAATCATTAAGCTTTTTGGATTCTTCTACTTTATGAATATAATGTAGCGATGTGAAACCAAAGGGATCAGCGTCAGTTTCCATGACTTTTAAAATATCTTTGTTAAAACACTCAGGATGAATTCTGAAAACCTCTGTGACATTCACGGATAAAGGACTGTCGACATAAATTGGAACTTTGGGAAGCAGCCCCTTATTAAAAAAGTTATTCAGCGAAAAAACAATTTCTTGCGTTCTTCCAACGCTAAAAGAGGGTATAATTAGTTTACCCTTTTTGTCAACACAGGTATAGTTCACGACTTTCAGCAGCAATTCTTCGGATTCGGAATGATCAATATGAAGTCTATCGCCATAGGTTGATTCAGCAATAAGAATATCTGCCTGAGGAAAAGCTTTGGGTGATTTGAGAATACGACTGGTAGGGCGGCCAATATCACCTGTATAGGCAATAGTTGTGGGCTTTCCATTTTCAATCAAGGTGAGACTAACGATAGCACTTCCAAGCATGTGGCCACTATTGGTGAATTTTAGATAGGTATTTTCATCTATTCTGAATTTCCTGTCATAAGCAACCCCAATAAAGAGTTCCATACAGGCAATGGCGTCGTCTTTTTTATACAAAGGTTCTACCGGAGGAAGTCCTTGTTTGGCTCTTTTTTTATTAAACCAAAGAACGTCATGTTCTTGTATGGAACCTGAATCTGAAAGCATCAATGCACATAAATCTCGGGTTGCATTAGTGCACAGAACAGAGCCATCAAACCCCATTTTATAAAAATAGGGTATCAGACCGGCATGGTCAATATGAGCGTGGGTTAAAATAATATGGTCTATGGAAGAAGGGTCTATGCCAGGGTTTCTGTTCATGCTATCTGTCGTAAGACCTTTACCCTGAAACATACCACAATCAAGTAAAATTCTTTTTCCTTTATCGGTAGTTATCAGGTGTTTACTTCCGGTTACTTCGCGTGCTGCTCCAATAAATTTTATTTTCATAAGATGTTTGTATTAGGCAAAGATATTCAATAGTCTTAATTTCTGCTAACAGAAAACTGAATTATTTCGGATTTTATAATTGTTTATAACAGTATTGGAGTTTTAATATTGTATTATTAACTTGGCATAAAAATTAAGTCAGTTGATTGCGCATTATTTTTGCAGAAATTAATAAGTTATCCTTCGCCTTAAAAAAGTTAAACAAAATAGTGCAAAAAGTAAATGAGAGTAAGGCATTAATGAAGGAGCAATTTGAACTGGCATGGTTTTAATAAATTTATTTATATGTCTTATATCCTAATTGTTGATGATGAAAGAAGTATCCGGAACACTTTAAAAGATGTTCTTGAATACGAGAAGTATGAAGTAGCCGTGGCAGAGAAAGCTGATGACGCTATTCGTATGATTTCCGACAGGACGCCAGATGTGGTTTTGTGTGATATTAAAATGCCAGGGATGGATGGTATTGAATTTTTACAAAAAACCATGCAGGATAGCCCCGAAATTCCTTTTATCATGATCACCGGTCATGGCGATGTCCAAACAGCTGTTGAAGCCATTAAAACAGGTGCTTTTGATTTTATTGAAAAACCGTTGGATTTAAACAGACTATTAATCGCTGTCAGAAATGCCCTTGATAAATCAAAACTTATTAAGGAGACAGTCAAACTCAAGAAGAAGATCGGCGGCAAGAACGAAATGATAGGCTCTTCGCAGGCAATCGTTAAGGTTAAGGAAATGATTGCCAGAGTAGCTTCTACAGAAGCAAAAGTCTTGATTACAGGCGAAAACGGAACTGGAAAAGAACTGGTGGCAAAAGCTATACACGAAAATAGTTCCCGCAATGCCGGAGAATTTGTGGAAGTGAATTGTGCGGCAATACCGTCCGAATTAATTGAAAGTGAATTATTTGGTCATGAAAAAGGTTCTTTTACTTCAGCCATTAAGCAACGCATTGGTAAGTTTGAGCAAGCTACGAACGGAACTTTGTTTCTGGACGAAATTGGCGATATGAGCTTGTCTGCGCAGGCAAAAGTTTTACGTGCTTTGCAGGAAAGCCGGATAACAAGAGTAGGGGGCGATAAAGAAATTAAAGTGGACGTGAGAGTGATTGCTGCAACGAATAAAAATTTGAAGGAAGAAATTATTGCAGGGCGTTTTCGCGAGGATTTGTATCATCGTTTAAGCGTTATTCTTATTCATGTTCCCTCATTAAATGATCGAAAAGAAGACATTTCACTCCTTACCGAATATTTTGTAAAACAGATTTGCAACGAATATAATATGCCTCCGGTATCTGTGACTAATGATGCCATCAAAGCTTTAGAAAATATTAACTGGACCGGGAATATCCGAGAATTCAGAAATGTTATTGAACGGTTGCTTATTTTATCTCCCAGTAAAATCACAGCAAAAGAAGTAAAAGATTATGCTAAACCATTGACAGAGTAAAAGGAATTTCTTCTTAATGAAGTAGTATCTGAAATGAAAAAAGAGGCTGAACTCGCATTATGAGACAGCCTCTTTTTTTTATTTGAATGATTTATTATTTCACAATAAACTTCTGTGAGTAGGTTTGATTTCCGCTTTTAATAACTGCGATGTAAATACCTGCGGGCCATTCGGCGCAATTCACAGCATGTTCATATTTTTGCTGAAAACTCACAAATCGATCATTATAAACTTCTTTCCCCAGAATATTCACAATATGTATTTCTATTTGCTTTTTCTGAACGTTTTCAAAATCAAAATAAACGATATCCGAAGAAGGATTAGGATAAACCGTTGTTTGATTTAAGGTAGTAACAGCATCAGGTACTTCTGTTGCCAGATTATGCCATTTGTAGATTCCGTTAACACCTGCTGTGGTATTAAATCCGCCAGCCCATCCTGTTTCGTCATCCAGAAATTTACAGGATATATATTGTACGGCATTGTCAATATTAATCCAACTGGCACCGTGATCAGTACTATAACTGCTGCCATAGTTAATACCTGTAGGATCAAGACCAACGCCTACGAGTTTACCCGCTACACCAGGAATAGCATCGATATCACCTGTAAACATATTCGCTGCTGTTGTACTGAGAGCAGTCCAGGAGCTACCTCCGTTGGTGGTTTTACTCAGGAAGACGCCAGTGAGTGTTGTACCGCTGTATGTTTTATACATGGCAACACCATTACTTGCATCATTAAAAGAAAGTGCAGCAAAATCAGTAAATCCTGTTACCTGAGAGACTGTCCAAGTAAGTCCTTTATCTGTTGATTTGTAAACTCTGCCCATATTGGTGCCGAACCAGATTGTATTTCCGTAGGAATCATATAGATCGGTATAACCATATTCACCTGTCAGATTTGCTGGAATATTTGCTTGTGCAACTCTAGTCCAGTTTGTACCACCATTTGTAGTAGTATAAATCTCGAAATATCCGCCATTGGGATCTCCCTGACAAACACCATTATTATCGTCGAAAAAATAAACTATATTAGGAAAAGCGGCAGTTCCTGAAAAAGTTGCCGTAGTTTGCTTCGTCCAACTTGTGCCTCCATTGGTTGTAACAAAAATTCCGCCTTCACCTGCAGTTCCTGTGCTGGCATACATAGCAATCCACGCTTTGGTAGCAGATCTGGCAGTAATATTAGAAACTCTGTTATTCGTGGGAACACCCGAAATTGTACCTATTGTCCAAGTCGTACCGCCATTAATAGTTTTTGAAAATTCGTTCACAACGGCTCCGTTTTGGTCTAATATGGTTGTCCATGCCGTATTTGCATCAACAATTGACATACCGCTGATACCTCTGTACTGTGTCGTAAAACCACTATATTGTGTAATCCATTCGCTCGTGGCAGGAGGAGCTACATTAATATAATTGGTTTTAGTTTCTGTATTGGTAGCTGATGTTGAATTAGTGACTGTTAAACTTACAGGATAACTTCCGGCGGTTGAGTAGGTGATAGCTGGAGGTGTCTGACCTGTATAACTTGCAGGTGTTCCTCCAGTGAAAGTCCATTGCCAGCTTGTTATGGTTGTACTGGTTGGCGTTCCACTTAAATCAGTGAAAGTTACTGACCCACCGGCTGAAATATTTTGTGTATTAACTGTAAATTCTGCATCAAGCGATGTTGCTCCACCCATAAAAACAAAAGTGATGACACCCGCTGATTCTGTGATACTTGTAATGGGTTTTGCTGTATTAACATTAGCCCAAGA
>PHDH01000266.1 GCA_002840935.1 Bacteroidetes bacterium HGW-Bacteroidetes-21
TTGCGCCCCGCAAATGCCGCAATAAAAGCACAAAATTTCGCGGCATCACCAAAACTGCACGTACGGCTATGCCAGTTATTATCTTCAGTGATTTTTAATATTGGTATAATATTCCTAAGCATATTCGTCGATATTCGTATACAAATAATTTTTCGTTTGTCATTTTGTCAATAAAAACTTTACAAGCAAAACAGTTATTTTTATCACCTTCATTAATTAACTTAATTTTTCTAATAATGTTTCCATTTGAGTTAATTATTACAACTTTGTTTTCTTTCGTCAAAATCCTTATTGACAACCAAATTCTCCAATAAGTTTCATTTGGGATGTTAATTGAATCGTTAAAAGAAACAAACGGATTTGAAATTTCAATAGTGTCATTTTCTTTTTTTGAGGTTAGCAAGATTCTTATCCTTTGTAAATAATTTGAGTCAGTTACATAAGGTCTATAGTCTGTTACGGAAAAAAGTGCAGTTGTATCTGTAATGATTGTAATATTGTTTAAGGTAAATTTTATTATTTGACCTTTAGGAATATAGTTCAACTTTATTGTCTGAGCATTTGAGATGAAAGTTGTAAAAAGTAAAAAACAAAATAATAAATTTTTCATATTATGTGGATATTGTCATGATAACCAAGCCATTACATCTATTACTTCAACTCTTCCAGCAACCGATATATCATTCTTACTCCTGTGGCTGTTCCTCCAACTCCACGATAGCTGTCTTTTTCGTTAAGAAAAGCAGGACCTGCTATGTCCAGATGTATCCAGGGGTAAGTTGTGAAGTGTTCGAGGAATTTTCCGGCTGTTATGGCGCCTGCATGTTTATCACCCACATTTTTTATATCAGCTACTTTTGAAGCAATCATTTTATTGTAATCGTCCCACAAAGGGAAACGTACCGTTCTTTCGAAAACTTCTTCGCCACAGCGGGTTAGTAAAGAGAAAGTAGTGTCAGGTGCTGTTCCCATGACCACGGTCGCATTTCTACCTACTGCAGCACTGGCAGCTCCGGTGAGTGTTGCAATGTCAATTACCAGCATGGGTTTGTAGCGATCGGCATACACCAGTGCATCGGCTAGAATCAGGCGGCCTTCGGCGTCGGTATTCATTACTTCCACGGTTACTCCGTTCATCATTTTAATTATGTCACCCGATACTGCTGAGTTTCCAGAGGGGCGATTGTCTGTTATCGGTGTAAGTGAGATTACGTGGAGGGGCATTTTTGTCTTAGCCAATGCATACATAACGCCTGCTACAGCGGCAGCACCGCTCATGTCGCAGTTCATAGACATCATTCCTTCGTACGACTTGAGGTTAATTCCTCCCGTATCGTATACAACCCCTTTACCTACCAGAACGATGGGTTTTTTATTTCTGCATTTAGCTGGTTTGTATTCCATAATAGTAAAGGCGGGATCGTCAACACTGCCTTTGTTGACTGTAAGTAGCCCTGCCATGCCTAATTTTTCAATTTCTTTTTTGCTGAGCGTTTTCACAGTAAACCCTGCTTCTTTTCCCATGGAAGCAAATGCAGTCGTCAGAGCAGCGGTGTTCAATACGTTTACAGGCTCATTAATCAGATCTCTCACCAGATAGACAGCGCGACAAATTTCAACAATTTTATTTAGTTTGACAGCAGAGAGATTGGCAAAAACTTCTTTGATCTGATGTGTTGATTTACTTTTGTATTTACCAAAACGATATAACGACAGCAGAAGTCCTTCCATAGCTGCTTCTTGAATGGCTTCTATTCCGCAGCAATCCACAAATTGAACCGAGGGGTATTCAGCTTTCATGATTTTGTCTCCGGCTTTGGCAGCATTCCTGCGCAATTCTTCCAGCTGAGTATATTCCTTGTTTTTTGAAGCTTTTACGACCATTATTCCGGCTTTGTGCCACGGAGCTTCGGCATAACCCTTGTTGACCTTCAATTCTGAAAGCAAAAAACGAAGTGTTTCTTTGTCGGAAACATAAGCGGATAAACTTTTTTCGTCGGTTAAAACAACAACTTGTGGTAGTTGTTTTTTAATGGTTGCTGAGAATTTTACAAGAGGAAACATATTGATTTTTTTAATAATTTGAAGTTACACTTTTTTGAATACTCGCTAAGAAACTGGTTGTTCGGGGAAAACAAAGCATGTGAGTATTATCAGCTACTTTGTTTATTTGGTATAGGGTATAAGGTAGCTTTAATGAATTATCGTTACCCCTTTTACGAAGATTCTTCATTCCGAAAGTATTTTCGTCAACTCGATAAAATCTTGAACTGATAATTGTTCGGCCCGAAGTGGCGCAAAGCGTCCGGGATTTTGTCCTGGTTTCATGATGGGTTTCAGGCTGTTCGAAAGTGTTTTGCGACGCTGATTAAATGAGGTTTTTACTACATTGTAGAACAAGCGTTCGTTGCAGTCAAGGACAAAACCTTCTCTACGCACCAGTCGAATAACGGCCGATTTGACTTTGGGCGGGGGATTGAAGACTTTTTCGCCAACCGTAAAGAGATATTTTACTTCGTAAAAAGCCTGAAGCAAAACACTCAGTATTCCGTAGGTTTTTGAGCCATGGGCAGCAGCAATTCTTTCGGCGACTTCCTTCTGAATCATAAATACTGCTTCGGGCACACTGGCTCTGAACTCGAGCATGCGGAAAAAAATCTGGCTGCTGATGTTATAAGGTAAATTGCCAATCATCGCAAAAGAAGAACCGGTAAACTCAGCTGGATCGATGATTAAAATATCTTTATTGATGATTCTTTCGGCCGACAATACCTTTTGGGAAATCAGGTATTCGACCGATTCGGGGTCAATTTCGGCCACCCAGAGGTTGTCTCCATAAATCGGAACAAGAAATTGAGTAAGCATTCCCTTTCCGGGACCTATTTCAAGGACTACACCCTGATACAGTAGCGATCCCGCAATTTTGGTTGCAATGTTTTTGTCGGTCAGAAAATGCTGCCCGAGATGTTTTTTGGGTTTTACGAAGTCAGTCATAATAATAAGAGAATGTAAACTTAGTGCACATTTTGCATATTCGCAAAAACAATGATTAAAACTAAGTGACGTGTTTCTTGTTGAATGGATCAAATATTAAGAAAGTTTTAATGAATTGATCGGAAATGAAATATTAAATTTGAAAAATATTTAAGTGCACCAGATATTGTAGAATTGTCGTTACGACAAAAATCCAGAAGATATGTCAAAAGGAAAAGAATTAAAACCTCATATTGGAATCTTTGGCCGCAGGAATGTCGGAAAAAGTTCCTTCATCAATGCCATTACCAATACCGATACGGCAATCGTCTCGGAAGTTGCCGGTACCACGACGGATCCTGTAAAAAAGTCGATGGAAATCTTTGGCGTGGGTCCTGCCATTATTGTCGATACTGCAGGTATTGACGACACCGGCTCGTTGGGAGAAAAACGAATTGCCAAATCGTTGCAAACAATACAACAAATTGATTGTGCTATACTTATATTGACCGATAATACTTTTGGCGACTTCGAGTTATCGCTCATAAACCAGTTCGGAAAGTTCGATGTACCTTATCTATTTGTCCACAATAAAGCCGATAAGGAGACATTAAAAAAGGAAACGATAAAGACGATCCGCAAAGTCAGTGATGTTGCTATTACCGAGTTCAGTTCTTTGACGCGTGAGCATTTGGATGCAGTTATTGAAGCTATCAAGGGTACGATTCCTGAAACCGCTTTTCAGAAAGCCACTTTACTGGGAGGAATAATTGAACGAGGCGACATCGTCATGCTCATTACCCCTGTAGATTCGGAAGCCCCTGACGGACGCATGATATTACCTCAAGCCATGGCCATACGAGATGTGCTGGATAATCATGCCATCAATGTCGTTGTTAAAGAAACAGAAGCAGCGTTATTTCTGGAAAAAACGGGCATCAAACCAAAGCTGGTTGTGACGGATAGTCAGGTTTTTGCTTATGTTAGTAAAATTATTCCCCCCGAAATACCGCTTACTGGTTTTAGTGTAGCTTATGCCCATATGCGGGGACCTTTCGAGGAATATGTGAAAGGGGCAAGAAAACTCTCCGCCTTAAACAATGGAGACAGGATATTAATTCTTGAGTCTTGCACTCACCAGGTAAGTTGCGAGGATATAGGCCGTTTTAAAATTCCGAAGTGGGTAAGGGAATACAGTAAGAAGGAACTGGAGTTTGATATTAGCGCAGGGTTGTCGGAAATTGCACGTCCAATGACAGATTATGCTTTGGTGATTCAGTGTGGGGGCTGTATGATTACCAAAAAGCAACTTGCCAGTCGTTTGCGACCGGCTATGGATGCGGGTGTTCCGGTGACCAATTATGGCATTGCCATTGCCTGCATGAATGGCATTCTGGATCGTGCCGTAGAGCCTTTTTTAAAGATAAAAGGGTAGTTACAAGGAAGGATAGGCTGAAAAAAAAAGAAGTAATAATCTTAAGATTATTACTTCTTTTTTTTAAAACAGATTATGATTCTAGCTCCTGTTTTCAGCGTTGCAACACCCTAAAATTTTTTGCAAGTAATATTGTATATCTCCTCCTGTTCTTCATCCATATTC
>PHDH01000009.1:0-38221 GCA_002840935.1 Bacteroidetes bacterium HGW-Bacteroidetes-21
GTAGTCAGCATTTCTGCCAGAGAGGAGCATGAGTAAAAGGACGGCATCTGCCAACGGAGAAAGTTGAACGGGATTGCCAGGGAATAAAATAAGGGGAAGGTTGGTCATTTTTTTAATCTTCTCTATGCTTTCGGTGACCGATAAAGAAACGTGACTTCCACCCAAAAGAATGATGTCCGGGCGATTACTTTTATTTGACAAAAGGCTCATGAGTTTTTCGTTCAACTTGTCCGGGTCAATGAGAACGGCAAGTCTGGGCTTTTTCTCTGGTAAAAAGAGTTTATTATATAGAGATGTCTTCATGTGTCCAAGCAATTACCTGATCTTCAAAAATACGATAAAAAACCTTTATTTTTTGTGTGTTATTCCGATTAATTATGTCAACGTGAAGCATTTCTTTGTCGGGTCTGATATCTGATCTTATTAAAATACTGCTTTTAAAGTCAGGCTGACCGGATATTTTGTACACAGCCTCTTTCACCGACCAGATGATGGTATCTGCTTGATTTTCGGTGTAGCCAGAAATTAAAAGGCGTTCGGAATCATGTACAAATTTATGGGCAATTTTGCTGGCTCTGGAAGAAATCGTTTCGACGTCGACACCACAAGAAGTAACCGAAAGAAATACGGCGGCATAATGTGAAGAGTGACTTATGCTTAGCGATAAAGGATTTCCCTTCAGATAAGGCTTATTGAACGCATCGTAGTGAACTATGTGCTTCGACCCCGTAGCTTTTTCCAGAAGAAAATGTGTTGTAATTACTTCGGCTTTTCTGGAATCTGATTTAAAACTTTCTATTCTGTTAATGAGTTCGGAGGGAAGCTCAGACAAGTCCATATGAAGCACCTCGGTGTTCAATGGACATAACAGAAGAAAGGTGTCTGTTCCGGTGGTAATGGGAATAATATGGGGTAGGGTTAGTTCTTCCACTGTAGCGTTTCTATTATATGTTGAATATCGGGTTCGATAAATTTTATGACAGGCGCCAGGCTATCTTTGTTGGGGATAGAATTAAAATAAAGAGCTCCCCGTATAAAATGATTGAGACTGTCGGTGGCATAAAACTGAAGCGAAGATGCAGCATCTCCTTTAATCTCATATAAAACACTATAAACATTTCGGACCGAATCAATAAAAAGTTTTTCATTAATAGCGTCGGCTTTTATGGTATGTTTATATACAAGGTTGTGACTATCTTCGATATATCCGGCAATTTTTTCTTTTCCGCTTTTATAACTCATATGAATTTTTGCGTTAAAAGCAGGAAACGAAATGTTGAAAAAACAAGGTTCAGCACCAGGAGTATTATCTCTTTCAATAATGGCATAAGCTGGGTATTCAAAAGCAAATGGACATAGAGTATCGTATGTAACATATTTTTTTTCAGGGAAATCGATTCGAAAATACCCTCTGGGTTTGGGGACATAGTCTTGGCCGCAGCTCCATAAAACTAAGTTAAGTAGGATGAATAGACCAAGAATATTATTTTTCATCTTTCGTAGGGTTTTTAGGAACAGAAACAAATACCTGTTTTATTCGGCGGGTATCAACCGATTTTATTTTAAAAGTGAAGATTCCGATTTCAATCTTTTCATTTTTAGAAGGTATTCTCCCGATTTTTTCGAGAATAAGTCCTCCTAAAGAATCTGTTTCGCCCCTTTCATTTTCGAAAATATCTTCTTCGATATCGAAAACCCTGTAAAAATCCATGAGTTGAGTTTTTGCCTCAAAAAGCCAGGTGGTTTCGTCAATTTTCACATAATCTTGTTGGTTATTGTCGAATTCGTCGGTAATGTCTCCTACGATTTCTTCCAGAATATCTTCCAGCGTGACAATGCCTGATGATCCTCCGTATTCGTCAACAACCACAGCCATATGAATTTTTCGTGTTTTAAATTCTGTTAGTAAGTCATTTATTCTTTTAGTTTCTGGGACAAAATAGGGAGCGCGAACCAAAGTCTGCCATTTAAAATCGGTTTTATGAATATGAGGCAGTAAATCTTTAATATAAAGTATGCCCTGAACATGGTCAAAGTCACCTGAAACGACAGGGATACGACTGAATCCCGATTCTACAATGATAGAATTTATCTTAGAAAAAGGCGCTTTAAGATCCACAAAAACAACATCAAGCCGAGGTTGCATAATTTCTTTTACAAAGGTATTGCTGAAGTTTACAATGCCTTTCAGAATTTTCTCCTCCTCTTGCAACTCATCCGATGCCAAATCGATGGCATAAGAAAGTTCGTTCATAGTAAATTCCTTTTTTCTTTTTAGTCTTTTTCCTACTACCGACGAACTGCTTACCAATAAATACGAAATAGGAGAAAACAGGGTCATTAATATGGATAAAGGGATGGTCATGAGATGTATCATGGGAATTCGCTGGCGCGAAGCATAGACTTTAGGTACTACTTCTCCGAAAAATAGCAGCAATACGGTAACAACAACGCCTTGAATGACCCACTTTAATGTCGATTCTTTTTCGAAATCAAAAAGATTATTGGATACCCATACAGATAAAATAATGAAGGCTACGTTGATAGTGTTATTCGAAATAAGTATAGTGGCCAAGAGTTTTTCGGGATTTGCCAGAAGTTTTAAAGCGCTTTTAGTCTTATTCTTCTTGCTTTTTTTTATTCTTTCTATTTCTGATGGCGTGAGTGAATAAAAAGCCACTTCGGAGCCACTGATTAAGCCGGATAATATCAGCAGGATTATCATGACCATAATGCCAATGATTGAATAACTATCCATATTGATTCCGGCAATAATAAAATTAGGAAGAGGGTAAATCAACGATTCTATGATTTAAAAAGGTAAGTCGGATTTGGTATTATCTGAAGTCAGTTCAATATCCGGGGTAGATGTATTTGTGTTCTGCGGGCTCTGATTTTCTGGTCCACCGGAAGATGCCGGGCCGTCATCTTTTTTTCCGAGGAGTTGCATCGTCTGGCCAATAATTTCGGTGAAATATAGTTTTTGGCCATCCTTTTCGTACGAACGAGTTGAGATTTTCCCTTCGATGTAAACTTGTTTGCCTTTTTTTACATATTTCTGTGCTATTTCGGCCAAACCACGCCATAAAACGATATTATGCCATTCAGTAATTTCTTTTTTCTGATTATTCTTGTCGTTATAGACCTCGGTAGTAGCCAGAGGAAATTTTGCGACAGCCACACCACTTTCGATGAATTTTACTTCAGGGTCTTTCCCTACGTTTCCTACTAAAATCACTTTGTTTACAGACATATTGCTTTATTTATTATGACAAAGATAGGTATTTTTCATCTGGTCTAAAAATTTTTCCGCCGGTCTGGGTTTGGCCAGAGTCATAGCCTTTTCGATAGAAAAACAATGATGATCCTTGGGAAGAGTTAATTTGCTCTTGGTTTTTGCTCTAAGAAAGAAAATTTTTAAGGTAATATGCGTCAGTTCGTGTTTCATTGGGCCTATCGTTGTTATTTCCTCTGGTTGGAATGGGTCCATGTGTTTGAGTATGGCGGGAGTGATTTTATTAAGATGACCTTCGGTTTCGTAGGCAGGGAAGTCGTACATATGCTTCCATAAATCTTCCCCGTCGCGTTGCTTCATTATTATATTATTATTGTGTTGAATGACAAAATATACTATACTTTTTTTCTTTTTAGTGAAGTTTTTTTTCTTGACGGGATATTTTGAAACAGTATTGTGTATTCCTGCTCCACAGTATTTAATAAAGGGACAGTTTTTACAGTCGGGTTTTCCCGGAATGCAGACTTTAGACCCGAAATCCATCAAGGCCTCGTTAAATAACCCGGGTTTTTTCTTGGGGATATGTTCGTTAAGGAAAGCTGTGACTTTGGCTGTGAAGTCGGCAGTATCCATGGGACTTTCAATCTCCAGCCATCGAGAAACGATTCTTTTTACATTTCCATCTATCGCCGGGATGCATTCTCCATTGGCAATGGAAGAAATAGCTGCTGCGGTATAAGGACCTACTCCGGGTATTTTTTGCCAAGAATCGGCGTTTATAGGAAATTGACCATTATTTTCGTCAACTATCATGCGGGCAGCCTTATGTAGGTTAAGCGCCCTCGAATAATACCCCAGACCTTGCCAAAGTCGAAGAACTTCGTCTCTGCTGGCTGATGCAAGTTCCTGAACAGTAGGGAATCGCGCAATGAATCGCTGATAGTATTCTTCTCCCTGAGCAATTCGGGTCTGCTGAAAAATTATTTCGGAAACCCATAACTGATAAATGCTTCTGTTGATACGCCAGAAATATTTCTGGCGGTTTTTCTCATTCCATTTTTTTAATATATCCCTGAAAATCATATATTCGTCAAAAACAAATTGTCTAACTACGTTAAAATTAAAGAAAAAAAGAACATTATGTGTTTTCTTCTCAAAGAAACTTATATATTTGCAGTCTCAAAAAAAAATTGTTAACCATTTAAAATAAGTTTTTTATGACAAAAGCAGACATCGTAAACGAAATTTCCAAATCAACTGGAATCGAAAAAGTAATCGTACAGAAAACTGTTGAAGCTTTCATGGATTCAATGAAACATTCAATGGTAAAAGGAAATAATGTTTATCTTCGTGGTTTCGGTAGTTTTATTATCAAAAAAAGAGCTAAAAAAACTGCTAGAAATATTTCAAAAAATACCACCATCATTATCCCCGAACATTTTATTCCCGCTTTCAAACCTGCCAAAACTTTTGTTTCTCAGGTGAAAAAAGCTGTTAAAAAATAATTAAACAAAGCACTATGCCTTGCGGTAAGAAAAGAAAAAGACACAAAATGGCTACTCACAAACGTAAAAAACGTTTGAGAAAGAATCGCCATAAGAAAAAAATCCGTTAGTTTATTCTAAATAACGAAACTCCAAAGCAATAAACCTATAGTCTTACTATGGGTTTATTGTCTTTGTTTATACACCTATTTATACGTGAACAAAGAACTCATTATACAGACAGGTCCTACTGATATTTCTATAGCCCTGATAGAAGATAAGCAACTGGTTGAACTTAATAAAGTTAAGAACAATATCCGTTTTTCTGTCGGTGATATTTATGTGGGAAGAATCAGAAAAACCGTGCAAGGATTGAATGCTGCATTTATTGATGTGGGCTATTCTAAAGATGCTTTTTTGCATTATTTGGATATGGGGCCACAAGTAATGACTCAAAATTCTTTTCTTCAGTCGTTTATTTCGAATAAAAAAAATGCGGGCAAAGTATCCTCCATTGATCTCTTGCCAGATATTCCCAAAAACGGTAAAATAAGCGATATACTCAAAAATGGTCAGCCCATTTTGGTGCAGATTGCCAAAGAACCCATTTCTACCAAAGGTCCGCGTTTAACCAGCGAGATTTCAATTCCCGGTAGGAATATTGTCTTAATACCTTTTTCCAATAAAATTAATATCTCCCAGAAAATTAAGTCGGTAGATGAGAGAAATCGACTTAAAAGTATTTTCGAAGCTTTCAAGCCCCGAAATTATGGTGTTATTGTAAGAACCGTAGCAGAGGGAAAGAGAGTCACCGAACTGGAACCGGAATTAAAAGAGTTGGTTGATAAATTTGAATCCTCATTCGCCAAGGCAAATGGAATGCAGATACCTTCCCTTTTTGTTGGCGAGTTAGATCGTACCAATGCCATACTCAGAGATATGCTCAATACTTCGTTTTCGAATATTTATGTCGACGACGAAGTGATGTTCAGAGCAATTAAGGACTTTATCAGAACTATCAGCCCTGATCAGGAAAAAATTGTTAAGTTCCACAAAGGGACCGTCTCTGCTTTCGAGCATTATGGTGTCGAAAAGCAAATCAAATCATCGTTCGGAAAAACGGTCACCATGCCTTCCGGCGCATACCTTATTATCGAGCATACCGAAGCTTTACATGTAATCGATGTAAATAGTGGAAACAGAGCACTTAATCAAAGCGATCAGGAAAACAATGCTTTGCAGGTCAATATTCTGGCTGCCGAAGAAATCGCTCGTCAGTTGAGGCTTCGGGATATGGGTGGAATTGTTGTTGTTGATTTTATCGACATGTACAATGCCGAGCATAAAAAAGTGCTGTTCCAGAAAATGAGAGACCTGATGGCTTTAGACCGGGCCAAACATCATATTCTCCCTTTGTCGAAATTCGGAATCATGCAAATTACCCGCCAGCGGGTTCGTCCTGAAACCAACATTCTCAACATGGAAGTCTGTCCGGTTTGCCAGGGTACAGGACAGATAACACCCTCAATAATACTTACCGACCAGATTGAAAGTAATGTGGAGTATATTCTCGAACACAATAAAATTTCTTCTCTCACCATAAAAGCACACCCTTTTGTTTCGGCATATATTAATAAAGGACTGTTTTCTCTGAAGTGGAAATGGCGGTTTCGCTTTAAGAAATGGATTAAAATTGTACCCGTGACAAGCTACACTCTGTATGAGTATCATTTTTTTACAGGTGAAGACGAAGTGGATTTGTAGGTGAAAAAATCATAACATATTTTACAAGTATTATCTGAAAATACTTTATTATTGTAAAAAAATATTCTATGAAAAGGATTTCGTTTCTAATCGTAATTTTATTTCTTTTTACAACAGCTTTTTCCCAAATATCGATGGATAAAATAAAGGATAAAGCCAATAAAAAGTTGGAGAAAAATGTAGATAAAGCAGTGGATAAAGCCTTGGATAAAACAGAAGAGAAGGCTAACAATGCCATAAATAAAACGGATAAACCCGAAGGAGTGGAGGAAAAATCTGAAGTCGATAATCAGAATAATCCCGAGGAAAGTACAAACAACGTTAAACCCGACGAAACGCCAAAACTGACTAGTTATACAAAGTATGACTTTGTGCCGGGTGACCAGATTTTATTTTACGAAGATTTTTCACAGGATGCCATCGGTGATTTTCCTGCTTTGTGGACGACCAATGGTTCAGGAGAAGTTAGAACATTAAATAAATTTCCCGGAAATTGGTTTTTCCTGAATGGAGCAGATAATGTTTATTGTCTGATGAAGGATTTAGTATTACCTGCCAATTATATTTTTGAATTTGATGTTGTGCCAGTTGGTGATGAAAATGGCAGTAATTCTTCTTTTTACCTTTCATTATTCAAAAGCAACGAAAGTGAATTTTTGACAGATGTACTTTATCCAGGAGATGCTGGTTTTGAAATGACGTTTAATCAATGGTTCATAGAAGCCAAGGGATATAATAATCAGGTTGAAGGAAATGGCTTTACAGATGGCAGAAGAGAAATTGAATTAATGGGGAAAGAAAACCTGAAGCATGTTATTGTTTGGGTTCAAGGACGCAGATTGAGAATGTATCTGGAAGGGCAAAAAATTCTGGATCTTCCCACATTGATTCCTGCTGGCTTTAATTTTAATCGTCTTCGCTATTCTCGCTGGGGACAAGAAGGATATTCCTATATTACCAACATCCGCTTTTCTACTACACAACCCGATACCCGTAGCAAATTGCTGACCGAAGGGAAATTAGTTTCTTATGGTATGTATTTCGATAGTGGAAAAGACGTAGTAAAACCAGAATCGTATGGGGCATTGAGCGAAATAGCCAAAGTGTTAAAAGAAAATCCCGATGTGAAAATTTCCATTGTAGGACATACCGATTCAGATGGAAACGACGAAACAAATCTAGACCTATCTAAACGTCGTGCTGCCAATGTTAAAAATGCTTTGGTAAAAGATTTTGCTATTAGTGGCGACAGAATTACAACCGATGGAAAGGGTGAAAAAGCACCTATTGCAGCGAATGACAAACCCGAAAACAAAGCAAAGAATCGTCGTGTTGAGTTTTTGAAATTATAAAACGGGAGTCGCTTTTTTAATATCTATCAGTTCAACTTCAAATACTACTGTTGTAAACGGGCCTATAATTCCTGTTGATGATCCTTTGTTTCCAAATGCCAGTGAAGACGGAATAATAAATATAGCTTTTGATCCTTCGTCCATCATGCGAATTCCAGTTTCAAGTCCCGGTATAACCTGCCATTCATGACCCAATACAAACTGAAAAGGTTCTTTTCTGTCGTATGTGCTATCAAAGACTTTCCCATTCAGAAAACGACCTTCATAATTTACCACCAAGGTATCTTTTTGGGCAGGTAATAGACCGTTCCCATGTGATACAAATCGGGGATATATTCCCGATTTGTTTGGGCTTACGGTAATTCGTTCCTCTTCGAAATAGCGTTTGAGTATTGCTTGCTCGTATTCACCAAAATCGCTGATCCATACCAGAAATTCTTCTTTTTCACGCTCGAATTCCTTTTGGGTTTTGATGTCAAGAATTTCAACCGAGACTTTCATTAAGCTACCGGGAATCATGAAACCCGGAAGGGGCGCTTCTAATGTTTTTTCGAAGAAATGGTCTGCGCTGATATAAAATGATGCACTATCTCCTTCGGCTAGCTTTAGAAAACATTCGTCAATAGCTCCCGGAAATTCAGGGGCCGAAATCTCAATAGTACGCATGGCTTCAAAAAAGGTAGAATCGTCTCCGGTTTGGTACACCAGATTACATGAAACGTAATCTCCTGCTTTACAAAAGATAGTGTCGGTGCCAATTTTGTGTAATCTGAAATAGATACCTGAAGGCAGCGCCGAATAACCCGGAGGGGTATTCTTTCCGCAACCAGAAGCGAAAACAACAAGGCCCGCAAAGAGAATGTTAGTAATCTGTGATTTTAATGATTTCAACATCATATCTGATAATTGAGCGGGGAGGGATTTTGTTTTCGTCGCCAATCAATCCATGCGCAAGGAAGGGAGGCATTACAAAAATGGCTTTTCCTCCTTCATTCAGCATGAGTATACCTATTTCCAGTCCGTTTTCTACACCACCTTGCCCGACGATAAAACTTTTAAGTCCGGTAGAATCGGAGCTATAACATATTTTTCCATCCAAAAGAGAAACTTTATAGGCGATGGTTACTACTTTTTTCTTCTCAACAGCCGGCCCTTTGCCTTTTTCGAGTACCCGGTACCATAGACCCGAATCGTTTACTTTGAGATTTAGTTTTTGTCTTTTACTGTAATCCGAAATTCTTTCATCGTCTATACCAACAAGGGTTTTGTTGACATTTACCAGAGGATCTTTATACTGTGAAATATTTTCGTCGGGAACCTGACGATGATTCTTGCCGCTGCATGACATCAGTAAAGATAATCCAAGCAGGATTAGTATGTATGAGATTTGATGTGTTAATCGCATAGTTCTTTATATATAGGGAGTACAGAAACCAGCTTTTGGGATACTTCTTCAAGAGTCATGTTGAACACCTCACCTCCTGCAGCATTTTTGTGCCCTCCGCCACTGAAATGTTGAGCAATAAGTTTGTTTACCGAAAAATTCCCTCTTGATCTGAAGGAAAGTTTAATATGATCTTTCCTTTCCATCAGGAAGGCTGAAAAAATAATACCCTTGATGGATAATGGATAATTTACAAATCCTTCACTGTCGCCGGTTTTGAACTGATATTTTTTTGCTTCGGCTAACGACATGGAAATAAATGCGGTTTTATATTCAGGGATTATGACCATCTTTTCAGAAAGCAAATACCCTAAAAGCTGCATTCTTTCTGTCGAAAAAGTGTTAAAGACATTTCGGTAGATTTCGTCTTTGTCTATTCCGTATTTTAATAATGCGGCTGTTGTTTTGTAAGTGATTGGCCGGGAAGAATTGACTGTAAAGGAATTTGTATCGGTCATGATCCCTGTAAAAAGACAAGCGGCAGCTTCTTTGCCAATATTTTTTATAAGTCCGGAAGCCTGCGTTACCTGATAGACCAGTTCTGCTGTCGAACTCACACGAATGTCGGAGAACATGACTTCTGCTTTGATATCCGGGTAGGGGTGATGGTCGATGAGAACTATAGGGGCTGTAACATTTTCAAAGCAGTTTTCCATTTTTCCTAACCGGCTAAGAGAATTAAAATCGACCATAATTATCAGGTTGCATTCGGCCAGTTTTTTGCAGACTTCATTCGGATTGTTCTGATATAAAAGAATATTTTCTGCACTGGGCATCCATTGTAGGAAATCGGGAAGATGGTTTGGAATGATTACAACTGGGTTTTTCTTCTTCTTTTTTAGGATATGATAGAGCCCAAGAGCAGAGCCAATCGCATCTCCATCTGGGTTATGGTGAGAAATAATGCAGATATTATCTGCTTTGTAAATCAGTTTACTGAATCTTTTTTCGGGGGTTATCAATGCTTTTTTCACAACACAAATCAAACTTCAAAACTACATAATTTAGAGACAAAAGCAGAAAATGATCTGTTTTTTCTTAATGACGTAACCTGATGGGGATAGATAATACAAGATTCATTTTAACGGGCTGTCCATTTTGTATGCTGTAAACAAAAGTTTGTTTTTCAAGCAAAGATTGAACTTGTTCGTCGATTCCGTAACCCACTTTAGTGAGAAAAACAAAATTGACAGGTTTTCCATCTGATAAAACATCTATACTTACCATAATCTCTCCCGAAATGACATGCCCTTTAGATTGCTCGGTTGGAGTTAGATTCTGCCACACATAGGTAACCAGTGCTTCGTCTCCACCGGGATAAGAGGCTTCACGATCAATACGAACTTCTTGATTAACCTGAGCAAATCCGGTCAGGGAAAAAGCAAAAAAAAGTGAAATTAATACGAAAGTTTTCATAAAAAAAAGTCCGGCCTAAGCCGGACTTAAAATAAAATGGGATTAAATATTTACCTGAAGGGTAAGTTCACCGTTTTTAAACTGATCGGTGTTGAATTTACCAACTACTTTGTATACTTTGTCGTCCATCATACCATCTTTGAAAAAGGTAACAGATTCGATGGTAACGGGAAATGTTTTTGCAGGATCAAATTCGGCGGTATTCCATACAATACTTTCGGTACTTTCCCAAATCATAACGTCCATTACTTTTCCGGCCATGCCATCAACAGTAATGTCGCTTCCGTCTTGCATCTTAAACTGAACAACTTTTTGAGGACTTCCACCAAAAGTATTCATATATATACCCATAGAGTAGGAATAACCCAGATTGGAAGAACCAAAGGATACGTCTTTTCCAGCTTCATCGGTATACTTTACCGAAAAATCTCCACTGGCCATGCCTCCGCAAGAGATAACAATGGTCGTCATAATAACGGCAGAAAGAATTAATAAGGCTTTTTTCATAGTTTAATTTTTTTTATTGATGAAAATCAAAGATAGTATAAAATACCTAAAATCAAAAAAAATATTCGATTCTACATCCTTTTGTCCTCCGAAAAATTAGCAGGTATAGGTATATTTAATGTGGTCATATTCAATTATCAAAATTCGATATTTTTCAAAATTTTAAAATAAAAAAAACATTTAGATGGGTTTAATAATTACGACTTGTACAATAATTGAATAGGTATTTTGAGTTTTATCCAGATAGCAACATCAATGATTTCTTTTTTTTGTAATTTTGAGCACAAAATAATTGTCATGAAGAATTTTTATCTTTCCTTAATCTTTATTTTTATTGTTGGCTTTCAACCTGCCTTAGCGCAAAAGAAAGCAGCCGTACAGAATAAAAAAGTAGTAACTATTACTGAGCTTAAACAGAAAGCGATAATACACACTTCATTAGGAGATATAACTATACTTTTGTACGATAAGACACCTTTACATCGGGATAATTTTATTAAACTGGCGAACGAAAAATATTACGATAGCACATTGTTTCATCGTGTTATACCTGAATTTATGATACAAGGCGGCGATCCCGATTCTAAGAAAGCCTTACCCGGTACTGTTCTTGGCGATGGAGGACCCGAATATACCATTAAAGCGGAATTTGTTCCTGAACTAATACATAAAAAGGGGGCATTATGTGCTGCCAGAATGGGCGACAATGTGAATCCCAATAAAGAATCTTCAGGCTCACAATTTTATATTGTACAGGGAAAAAAGTTTTCCGTTCAGGAACTTACAAATCTCGAAATGCGTTTCAACCAGGCAAAAAGGGCCGAAATTGCCAATCGGATTATTGCTAACCCCCCCGTTGAATTAAAAGCAAAAGTAGATTCTGCTCGTGCTATTGGTACCAACGAAGCCTATTCTAATTTGGTTCAGAATCTGGAGCCGATCATTGAAACAGAATTGGCCAAGCAGGGAAAATTTGCTTTTACAGAAGAACAGAAAAAAGTATATTCAACCATTGGAGGTGCACCTCATCTTGATGGTGGCTATACTGTTTTTGGTGAAGTTATTAGTGGTTTGGAAGTCGTTGAGAAAATCGCTGCATTGCCCAGAGATAAAAGCGACAGACCTCTAACAGATATTAAAATGACAATTGAACTGATAAAATGAAAGAGATCATAGAAAAACTGACCGAAGAAATTAATCAACTGGAGCTTTCAAAAACAGTTGACGCCGAAAATTTCAGACTTAAATATCTTTCCAAAAAAGGTCTTATCTCCGTACTTTTCGACGATTTTAAAAACCTCGATACAGATCAGAAAAAAGTATCTGGCAAGCCACTCAACGATTTGAAAAATTATGCTCAAAATGTATGGGAACTGCTTAAAGCAGGATCCGTACAAAGCAGTGGAGATGAAAAGATAGACTTAACGTTGCCTGGCGTTGAATTGCCCGTAGGAAGTCGTCACCCATTATCGATAGTAAAAAATGAGATAATTGAGATTTTCAATCGTCTGGGGTTTACTATCAGTGAAGGTCCTGAAATTGAAGACGACTGGCATGTGTTTTCAGCGTTGAACTTTCCGCCTGATCACCCTGCCCGCGATATGCAAGATACGTTTTTTGTGTCAAAGAATCCCGATATTGTACTACGTACTCATACTTCATCCGTGCAAGTTCGCGTAATGGAAAATCAGAAGCCACCTATTCGAACTATTTCTCCGGGCAGAGTATATCGGAATGAGGCTATTTCGGCAAGGGCTCACTGTTTCTTTCATCAGATAGAAGGTTTGTATATTGATCATGGCGTTTCTTTTGCCGATCTGAAACAAACGCTGCTGTATTTCGCCCGCGAAATGTTTGGTGAAAACACCGAGATACGCTTACGTCCCTCTTACTTCCCCTTTACTGAACCTTCGGCCGAAATGGATATCTCCTGCAACTTGTGTGGTGGAAAAGGCTGTGCTTTTTGTAAACATACCGGATGGGTCGAGATTCTGGGTTGTGGAATGGTCGATCCCAATGTACTTGAATATTGTGGAATCAATAGTAAAGAATTTACCGGATTTGCTTTCGGTATGGGTATTGAACGTATTACCAACCTCAAATTTCAGGTCAAGGATCTGCGTATGTTTTCGGAGAATGACGTGCGTTTTCTTGATCAGTTTAAATCTGCTTTATAAAAATAAAATCATATGACAGACACTACGTATCAGAAAAATATTAGCCCCGAATGGGTAAACGAAGAGCTGGGCAAAATTCGCAAAACGATTAACCCCGGAGATGTTGAGATGATGAAGAAAATTATTTCTTTCATGGATCTGACGACTCTTAATACACAGGATAATGGTACAATCGTAAAGAATATGATTGAAAAGGTTAATAAATTTCAATCTCTTTATCCCGGAATGCCTCAGGTAGCAGCTGTATGTGTTTATCCCAATTTTGTGAAAGACGTGAAAGATACGCTCACAGATAAAAATGTGCGAATTGCCTGTGTTACTGGCGGGTTTCCTTCGTCCCAGACATTTCTTTCGGTGAAACTGGTAGAAACAAATCTTGCTGTCGAAAAGGGTGCCGATGAAGTTGATATGGTTTTATCCGTTGGCACTTTTAACGAAAAAGATTATACCTTGTGTGCAGATGAAATTACACTCATTAAAACAGCAGCAGGAAAAGCACATTTAAAAGTGATCCTCGAATCGGGTATTTTGTCTTCTCTTAATGATGTACGCATTGCTTCAATTCTGGCGATGGAAGCGGGTGCTGATTTTATTAAAACAAGTACCGGAAAAGTAGAGCCTGCAGCTACACCCGAGGCCGTTTTTGTTATGTGCGATGCCATAAAGGATTATTACAATAAAACCGGACGTAAGGTAGGTCTCAAACCTGCTGGTGGGATAGCGACCACACCTATAGCCATGGAGTATGCTGCCATTGTAAAATATGTGTTGGGAGAAGAATGGCTAACCCCGGAACTTTTCCGTTTGGGAGCCAGTCGTCTGGCTAATCACGTACTGAATGCCATACTTAAACCCGAAAAAGAAATCAAGTATTTCTAGCGAAAGAATTGTCTTTTAAGACAGTTACAATACAGACTTGAGCCATTTTTCCCATTTGTCAAGAAAATCTTGCATGTCGGTGGGAAGTTCGGAATCGAACATGATTTTCTTGCGTGTAGTAGGGTGAATGAAGCCCAGACTTTTCGCATGTAACGCTTGTCGGGGTAGTACTTCGAAACAGTTTTTAATAAACTTTTCGTACATCCCGTGTTGGGGACCTTTTACAGCTCTCGATCCGCCATATATTTCGTCGTTAAAAAGCGGGTGTCCAATCCACGACATATGGGCTCGTATCTGGTGCGTCCGACCTGTTTCGAGACGACATTCAATGAGCGAGATATGGCCCAGATCTTTGAGCACCGTATAATGAGTAACTGAATGTTTGCCCTGAGAACCGTCGGGAAAAACATCCTGACGTAAACGGTCGCGTAGCGAACGTCCGATATGGGCATCTATGGTCCCTGTTTTTTCTTTGAAACTGCCCCATACAATCGCTTGATAAGTACGTTCTGAACTGTGATCAAAAAACTGCTTGGCCAGATAGTTCAGGGCGAATTCGTTTTTTGCAACCACAATAATTCCCGAAGTGTCTTTGTCTATGCGGTGTACAAGTCCGGGTCGCACGGTCCCATTGTCGAAGCCAGGGATGTCTTTTAAATGATGAAGTAATGCATTAACGAGCGTGCCGGAATAATTGCCTTTGCCGGGATGAACTACCAGTCCGGGTTCCTTGTTTACAATGATAATGTCGTCATCTTCATAAATAATGTTGATGGGAATATCCTGTGGAATCAGTTCTATTTCAATAGGTGGAAAAGGCAATACAACAGAAATGGTATCTAAAGGTTTTACCTTATAATTTTGTTTTACAGCAACGTTATTCACAAGTATATTACCGGCATCGGACGCACTTCGTATGCGAGTACGTGAAATCCCCGACAATTTCATGGCTAGATATTTATCTATACGTAATAACTCTTGTCCTTTGTCGATGACAAAGCGATGATGTTCGTATAAATCTGGACTGTCTTCGTTAAGTTCGAATGGCTGTGTTTCTTCTGACATTATTTTTGTATCATGAGCCGGGTTGTGCTAATGCCGGCAGGGTGGGTAAGTCTCACTATATAAACACCTGGACTTAGCATAGAGATGTTGGTTCCGTTTTCGTTCATTCGGCCTTGTAACCATTTACGGCCCTGCATATCAAATATTTCGAAGTGGGTATTTTCTTCGTTACAGAATTCGGGACCTGTGATATAAAATATATCATTGGCAGGATTGGGATATACTTTAAAATCAGGTTCTGCTATGGTGAATTCGCTGTTCAGAAAAGGAGAGGAATTAAATACCGGACGCATCATTAAGGCGCCTTCAAATGGACAGGTCTCCCATGCACCGTAAATATTGTAAAGTATTTGTGAACGTTGATCGTTATTCACGTCGAATCCAATGTTTAAGAGATCAATGGTTGTTTGCTTCCAGCCTACGTAGAATGTGTCAGTAATCATTAGAGGTGTATCTAGGGCATAATAGTAAAATCGGTTGAGGCCTTCATTGTATTCGGGTCGGATTCCAATTTTATTGTAGAGTTTGGTGCCTGGTTTTCCGCTGATACTGTTCCAAACCGTAAGGTAAAAATATTTCTGACTGGCATCATTTACAGTGCGATTGAAAAACATGTAAATACCTCGGAGCGTATCTGGTTTATTGGTGTGAAAACGATAAGCCAGTTCGGCGTTTTGAGTCCCAACTCCGCCCAAGCCAAAACCATTTTCAGCCGTACCATCATCATAGGCATAATGATGATTAAAGTATTGATGTTGAATTAATGTGTCGTTATTTCCGAAAAAGGGAAAGTTGCCAGCCAGTCCGGTTGAAATTACAGCAACAGCCATGAAGTGAGCCGAGTCTGTTTGAGATGAAACGAAATAATTGGTAATAGTAGGGATTTTTGCTAAAGAATCGCTGTAAGGTGCAATGTTCTCACTTCCAAAATTGGGAGTGAAAATGGAGGTTGACGGGTATTCGTAAATGGAAATCTTGCGGTTGAGGGTTTTAAAAAAGTTACTCAGATTTCTAATGTAGTATTTTATAGTATCTTTCCTGACAGATGGATCGTATTGAAAATGCGTCCAGGGAATAGAACAATAATTATCAAGAAAACTGATTCGCTGATCGGCAATGGTAACATCGTCAAATAGGGAATCGTTTGCCTGACGATTTTTGTTGATATAGAGATAGTCGATATTCCAGAAGTCGCAGTTGCTATTCCAGCTTGGGTTTGTGTTTCCACCAGTACTTACATAATTGCGAAAACGAAAACGGAAACTCTCGGTGAGATAGGTAGAATCCGGACTAAGAGGAATAAGGACATGTTTAAAATCGTGGTAACTCGTGCCTGCAGCTTTCCATACCGAGTGCCATTGAAGATCAGGAGTGTAAAATTGTAATACCAGGGAGTCGGCTTCTTCCGGAGCATTTAACGACAAACCCTGAGGTTGGTACATGAAACTAAAATAGAGGGAATCGGAGGGATGGTAGTCGTAGTTGAAGTAATAAGGAATGGCAACGTAATTCCCATTGTCTAAATAATATAAGTCGTTATTTGCCGGAATAGTAACGCTATCGGGCGGTGTATGTTGAATGTAGTATACGAACATGTCGACGGTGAAATGTCCTGTGTCATGTTGGCAATTCAATACAAGGGATCCTGAAACATACCACAGCGAGTCGGCTGGAAAATATTGACCACTAAGGGCGTCAAAATAAAATAGTTCGGTAGTTTCCAGTTCAATGTCGTTTTTTACTTTATAGTTTGCCAAATTGATTATTTTACTGGTAAGATAGTCGCCAATGATTTCGTTTTCAGAAAGTCCTGGGTATAAATCGCCAACTTGATTCAGTGCGTCAAAAGTGGCTACCCCGGCCGAGGGGGCATTATTTCCAAAACTGCGGTTAACGAAAACAAAATTGTCTATCCAGTATTTTGTAGAAGGATAAGGTCCATTGTAACTAAAATCTTCAAAAAATGGGAGTGTTAGTGTATCTCCTGTAATCAGGCGTTGTTCTTGATGTTGTTGCAAATATTCTTTAATCACATGATTATCTGAGTTTTCCAGCAGGAAAACCTGGGCTTGCAAGGAGTATGTGCAAAGAGCTATTGTGAGGGTAATAATTCCTTTATTCCAATTCTTCATTTTTCGTTTCTTTTAGGGGTTCGGGAATCAGGTCCTTGTCTGTTGTGAGCCACATATCAACATAAGTTCCCAGTGAAACTTCTGTTTCGCGGCTGGGACGGGGATATTGCTTCCATACTTTGGCCTGTGCAGAGTCTTTGGCTGTTTTTACGGTATTATCATAGGTTACTGTGCCAGGGTTCAGGTAATGTGTTAAAAGTAGTTCTTCTGCTTCAGCAAATGAAACTCCTGTGACAGATGGTATGGTTGCTTTCTCCTGGCTTGTGCCTCTGCCAACGGTTAAATCAATGAGGCTTCCTTTAGGAAGCAGACTGCCTGGTTTTATTTTTTTGCCTTTAACGGTCATATAAACTACAGTGGTTGAAATATCAGGCACATACGAAAGTTTTCCGATGCGGAAACCCATAAGTTCTGCATCTGCAGTAGCCTGACGTACAGATATGCCAATCAGATCAGGTACTTCAATGTTGTCTGGTTTGTCGGAATTGATGGTAAAAAGAATGAGTCTATCTCTTTTAACTTTATGATTGGCTTTAGGGTATTGATCTACTACAGTACCGGGTTCTTTGTCTGAAAAGAAAGCTGAATCAAGAATTTGTGGAAGAAGATCTTTGTCTTCGGCCATTTTAAAAGCTTCTTCGGTTGTGTAACCAGTAAAATCGGGAACTACTATTGCTTCTCCGTGATGTGTGTAATATTTCATCCACCAAATTGTGATAAATGCAACGAGAATAAGGAACGCAAAGCCTCCCAGCAGATGGAAAATGATTTTCCTGTTCAGTATTTTAGATATGAAACTCATAGGTTTTTCGGTTCAATAACGACAAAACAAAAATAAAATTATATTTTCAGATAGAGAAACTTATAAAGAGGGAATTGAAATTTGTTGCAAAAAGAATTTTAAACAACTCTCTGCGTTAGCTTTTCTGAAAAATTTTGAAGAAGAGTTACGGCTTTGTCAGGAATACCTGCCTTTTTAATGACTTGAATCGCTTTAGTATGATAATGAGTGATTTCATTATCTGTAAGTCCGGGGATATTAAGTTTGTTATATATGCTGGTGATTTGCCCAACGACTTTTTTATCTATGGAATTATTTTCCGAATAAGCTTTTTGTAGAAATGTTTTATCTGTTTTATTGGATTGTTCAAGTGCCGAAAGATAAAGAAATGTCTTTTTCCGGTTTATAATGTCATTACCAACGGGTTTCCCAAATTCTTCTACATTGCCGTAAACATCAAGATAATCGTCGCGAAGCTGAAACGCAATTCCAGCAAAGATACCATAGTTATATAAAGCTATGGCTTGTTTTTTATCTGCTCCCCCAATGATGGCTCCGATATATAATGATGCGGCCAGTAGTTCGGCTGTTTTAAGCCGGATCATTTCAATGTAGTCTGAAAGTTTTATGTTGGAAGATGTTTCAAAATCCATATCCATTTGTTGACCCTCGCATATTTTACGTGAAGTAGCGGCAAAAAATGGTAAAACCAGATGATAGGTGCTGGCAGGGAGATCATTGAAATATTCTGTGGCAAGAAACATCATTACGTCGCCCGAAAGTATAGCTGTGTTAATATCCCATTTTTTATGAACGGTGGCTTTGTTTCTTCTAAAATCCGACTTGTCCATAATATCGTCGTGAACCAGGGTGAAATTGTGGAGAATTTCAATGCCTACTGCTGGACGCAAAGCTTTTTTATAGGCTTTGCTGAATATACTACAGGAAAACAGGCAGAGTGAAGGACGTATTCTTTTTCCTCCCCCACTCATGATGTATTTTACAGGTTCGTATAAAGATACAGGAGAAAAAGGGATAGTTTGTAGTCTTTCAATTTCCTGCCGGATAATTTCAGAAGATTTTGTCAGACTCAGCATAATTTATATTTGATTAAACTCAAAAAGACCTTCTTTAATAATTCTTTGCAGGCCTTCTTCCAGACTGATTCGTTCGCGAGGTAGAAGTTGCTTCATTTTATCAATATCCGGACATCTTCCATGCATATCCCCTTCGGCTAAAGGAGATAAATGTACAATGTTTGAATTAGACCTGGTTAACTTTTTTATCAGTTCTGCTAATTCTTGAATTGTAACCTCCTTATCACCACCAATATTAACTACGTCATTTATGGCAAGGTCATTATAGAAAGCGCTTAGGGTAGCATCAATGTTATCATCAACATAACAAAACGTTCTAAATTGATTGCCGTCGCCGTAAATAGTAATATCCTGATTCGTCATGGCCAATAGCATAAAGCGACTTATGACAAAATTTTTGCTTTGCTTGGGCCCGAATGTGTTGAAGAAGCGGAAAATAGTATAATCTAAGCCAAATTCCTGCTGATAGGCTTTAAGAAAAGCTTCACCAGCATTCTTAACGATGGCATAAGGGAGTCTTGAGTTAAGTGGAGTAGTGTCTTCGTGTTGTGGAAATTCTACGGGCTCACCATAAATTTCGGACGAAGAGCTATAGAAAATTCTTTTTACACCGGTGTTTTTAGAAAGTTCTACAATATTCTTTAATCCTTCCAGATCGTTAAGTACTAGAACAGGTTTTTGTATCGTTAGTTCTACACCCACTACTGCAGCATAATGAAAAACGTAATCAAAACGATGCGACATCATGATTTCCGAAAGCTCCTTGCGGTTATTGACGTCTGCCTTAATGAACCTGAAGTTGGATGCAGGAGCAGGTAGCTTTTTAAGGTGTCCTGTTAATAAATTATCTACAGCAATAACTTCATTATCTTTATCCTGAATGAGTTTTTCGGCAAGGTAACTTCCAATAAATCCGGCACCACCTGTGACTAGAATTTTTTTCATTTTATTTATTTTTCAGAATTATTATCGTCTTCATCGCCATCTGCATCAGAATTATCGTCCGATTCTTCTTCAAATACATCCAGTATGGGTTTCTCAAACGCTTTGGTTGTAATAATCTTATCCAGTGCAAGCAACATGGACGGCAGGAATACAATATTGCAAAACATAGCTACAAATAGGGTGGTTCCAACCAGAATGCCTAATGCCTGTGTGCCACCAAAATCGGATAAAATAAATATACCAAAACCAAAGACCAGAACGATAGAAGTATAGAGCATGCTATAACCCGTTTCGTGCATAGCAGAGACTACGGCATTGGGGATACTGCACTTTCGCCGTCGTATTTCGAGCCGGTATCGCGAGAGATACTGAATGGCATTGTCAACCGAAATTCCCAGAGCTACACTAAATACAATGATGGTAGAGGGTTTAAGGGGAATGCCAAAAAATCCCATCATTCCAGCAACAACAACTAACGGTATGATATTGGCAATCATAGATACCAGTATCATTCTAAAGGAAGAAAACAATAACGTCATAAGTACACCAATAAACAGAATGGCGTATAAAACGCTTTCCATTAGATTGCTGATGAGAAATTCTGTGCCTTTTGTATATACCACACTGTTGCCTGTGATTACAACATTATATTTTTCGGGGTCAAAGACAGAATCCGCCATGGCTTTAACTTCGGGAACAATCTCTTTCATTTCTGCCAACCCAACATCTTTCATTTGAAAACTAATGCGGGTAAATTGTTTACTTGTATCCAAAAATGCTTTGAGGAGATTTCCCTGTTTTTCTGTTCCTGATTTTGGCATATAGTCGAAAATGAATGCCGATTCATTCTTGCTGGGCATATCGTATTTATCCGGGTTGCCATTGTAATATGCCTGACGGGTAAATTTAACGAGCTCTGCCAACGACAAGGGTTTCGCAAAGTATGGCATAGCTAAAATCTGTTCCTGTAAGTCGTTTACTTTTTTAATCGTCTTATAGGTCATAGCCAACCGTTTCTTTTTCGTGTCTATAGATATTTCAAAGGGCATTACACCTTTAAAATTGTCCTCAAAAAAGCAAAGATCAAGATAAATAGGATCATCTTCCCGTAAATCATCCACTACTTTGCCACTGGTGTGAATTTTAAGTGCACCAAAGATAGAAATACCCACTAATAAGATAGTGAAAGTAAAAACAATTACTCTATGTTTTGTGAAAAGCAAAATGATGTATTCAATAATCTTATTAAACCATCTGTTTTCAAGATGCTTGACGTGTTTCTCTTTGGGCGCAGGCATCATGCTGAAAAGTATGGGAATGAGTATGATAGACAACAAAAATTCAAGAATAATATTTACGGAAGCAACCAAGCCAAATTCACTCAGCATTTTATTGGGAGTGAACATAAATGTAGCAAAACCTACTGCTGTTGTGGCATTGGTCATAAAGGTGGCAACTCCAACACGTTGTATGATGCGTGAAAGTGCTTTTATCTTGTTTCCATGGGATTTATATTCAAAGTGATATTTATTGACCAAGTAAATACAGTTTTCTATCCCAATGACAATTAGAAGAGAAGGCAGAAGTCCTGTAAGTATAGTGATTTTATAGCCCAGCATACCTATAAATCCAAGTGTCATGGTAACGCTAATCGCAACAATGATGAGTGATGAGAATACAGCTCGGGAAGATCGGAAAACAAAAGCCAGAATAACCATAGCAATTAAAAGAGAAAGAAAGACAAAGAACATTAACTCGTCTTTAATTTTTTGAGATGTAACTGTGCGAATATAGGGTAATCCCGAGTAATGTAGCTCGACATTCATCTCTTCCGAAAAGGCATCGGTTTTTGCTTTTATGTTCTTAATAAGGACAACCCGGCTTTTATCGTTTAGTTTTTTCTTGTCTAAGGTGATGCCTATAAGGTATACGTCTGTAGTTGAATTATAAAGTAGTCCGTCGTAAAATTTTAGTGAATGGAACTTGTCTTTAAGACTGTCTACCTCTTTTTGAGTTTTAGGTAACTGACGAACAAGAGTAGAGTAGCTAAACTGATGAAGACTGTCATTCTTAAAAATGTTGATACAGCGGGCAGCAGATAATACTTCTTCTACACCTTCCAGTTTTTTTATCTCTTCTCCAAGGGTATATAATGCATTGAAATGCTCTAAGCTAAATAGTTTCGGATCTTTTAATCCGATAACCATCATGTTGCCGTCTTCCCCAAAACGTTTTTTAAATTCGGTATATTCCTGGAAGGTAGTATCGGTGTCTGGGAGCATCTGAGCCATTTCGTACGACATCTTTACGTTGGTCGCGAAGTAGCCCATAGTGATGGTTATTGCCCCTATAATGCCCAGAAGTAACCACCGTTGGCGCAAAACTATACGTGCAATCAGTGTCCACATGAAAAAATAAATTATTTAAAATCAGGGGGCAAAGGTAAGGTTTTATTATGCCAAAACAAACAAAACAAATTACACTACAGTTGCTTTCTTCATTTTACGAAACTCTCCAAAAAGAATTAAAAGTATCATTGCAAATAATATGACTGAACTTGCAAGAGAAACTTTTTCACCTAGGAAATAGGATGTAGGTTCAAATCTGAACTCAATTTCATGGTTTCCTTCGGGTATAATCATGGCACGAAGGACATAATTAACTCTGAAATAATTGGCGGGTTTCCCGTCGATAAATGCCAACCAGCCTTTGTCGTAGTATATTTCAGAAAATACAGCCAGTCCGGTTTTTTGTGCTTTGGAGGTATAATTTAATTTTTCTGGGCTATAATGGGTTAATAAAATACTAGCTGTAGAATCGTTATTTGGCTGATAGTTTTTCAGCTCTCCTTCAAATCGTTTGTCTACAATTGCTTCGTATTCGGGCTTGAACGTGTTTAGCGCCATTATTTCTGAATCAGCATTGGCCACGATTCTAAAAGTGTCAACAAACCAAGCATTCCCTAATGCAAAGGGATTTTGTTGTGCTGTGGGTCCACCTTCTTTAGTAGGAACAATAAAATATTTTGTATTGAGCATATTAAGTACCGACATGTTTTTCTTGGCGATCTGATATTCAATTAGTTCTTGATATCTTTGCATTTTAGCGCCAGAATATCCGCCAATGGATTTATGATAATAAGAAGTGCTGGCATCGTTGAAAGAATTTACGGCCACATTAAAGACCCTGAAATTCGGATCTTTGTCTTCTAAAATCATTTTATCAGCATTGGTAGGTGTAAATTCCTGTTTAACTTCCTTTTTTGTAATAAAATTATTGTTATTTACGTAACGTTTATCTACTGGCCATAAGTCAATAAGGATAATTCCAGCAGCTATTGCAATGGCAAGGTTTGCTTTTATTTTTTTCTTCATAATGGCAAAAACAAGTCCGCCCATTAGTAAAATAAAAACCAGCGATCTAAAAGCATCTGAACGAAGCATAGACATTCGGTCTGCCGTTATTTCAGTGATGGGATAACCTGCTTCTTTTAAACGAGCGTCTTCGGGTGATGAAAAATCAAAAAATGAACTGCCAATCAATAGGATTAACAGAGTTAATCCGCCTAAAATGGATATACTTTTGATGAGTGCTTTTTTTACTTTTACGGGATCGAATTCCGACTTTATTAGTTTGTCAAAGAAGATAATTGCGAGTAAAGGGACAGCAAATTCAACAATGACAAGTATCATAGATACAGCCCGAAATTTATTGTATCCTGGGGCATAATCAAGAAACAAATCTGTTAGTGGCATAAAATGTTTACCCCATGAAAGCAAAAGTGCGAGAATTGAAACAGAAAGCAGCCACCAACGCAGAGTTCCTTTTAATAGGAACATACCAAGCAGGAACAGTAATAATACAGAAGCTCCAAGGTAAACTGGCCCGCTGGTAAAGGGCTGGGATCCCCAATAGGTGGGTATGCCGGCACATGCTTGTTTTGCCACATCGTGACCATAATTCTTGAAAAAATACTGGTAGGTTTCACTTTCCTTGTCCAATTTGGTAACTGAAGATCCGCCGCGAATATTTGGAATAAGTAAAGACATAGATTCTCCTATACCATAACTCCACGAAGTGGCATAATCCCTATCCAATCCAGTTGTTTTGTTTTCGCTGTCAAGGGTTAGTTCAGAATGTCCGCGGGTAGAATACTTGCCATATTCCCATGTTGTCCATAAATTTGTTGTATTGCATAAAACAGCCATGATAGCGCCAATGCAAAGTATAGCAAAGGTTTTTAGAAATAGTTTTATATGTTTTTTTACGAAAGCATTATATAGTTCAAAAGCACCAAAGAACAATACAATCATGAATGTGTAGTATGTAATTTGCAAGTGATTTACAAAGATTTGTAAGGTTAGAAAAACAGTCATAAGTGCTGTACCTAGGAGTACTTTTTTGTTAAAGGCGAGATATACACCTCCAATAATCGGGGGCATATAAGCCAATGCAAATGCTTTTGTGATGTGACCGGGCTCTATTATAATAAAAAAGTAAGTTGAAAATGCATAGGCAATGCTTCCAACCATGCTGGTCCATGGATTAACGCCAAAAGCTAATAATGCCAGATAAAACCCTATCAGATAAAGAAAAACAAGGTTAACAGGTTTAAGGTTAAATAAATTCAAGACCAAATGAGCATATCTAAAGATATTGGATTCTGGAGTGTGTGTGACAATGTAGGTTGGCATGCCACCAAAAAGACTGTTGGTCCATAACGCAGCTCTGCCATTTTCATCTGCATAATCTAATGCCTCCTTGGCAGTTCCTTGATAATTTAACATGTCCGATTGACGGATTTTTTTCCCTTCTAGAACGGGAGAAAAGTAAATGAAAGATATTGTTAAAAAGACGACCACGGCAATAATGTGTGGCATGAGTTTGTTAATCAGACTTTTCTGCATTTTTTATTGTTTTTGAGTACAGCCAAAATTAAGCCCATTTTTTTCAATCTCAAAATTTTGAAAGCTTTATACATATCATTTTCAAAATGATTTATATTATTTAACTCTTTTTTATAAGTTTGTAGACAATATTAACGACTTATTATTATGGCACATAAAAATGTTTTTGCAGTGGTACTTTCGGGTTGCGGGGTATACGATGGAGCTGAAATTCAGGAATCGATACTGGTAATGTATGCTATCGCTAAAATGGGTGCCGACTACGAAGTATTTGCACCGGATGTGCTTATGCATGATGTCGTAAATCATTTGACTAAGGTAAAAGAAAATGGTTCGCGAAACGTATTGACTGAATCAGCTCGTATTGCTCGTGGCAAAGTTCGACCTTTAACAGAATATAAGGCTTCGGCATATAGTGGAATTGTTTTTCCGGGTGGCTTTGGAGTAGTTAAAAATCTTTGCACTTATGCTTTTGATGGTGTCGATTGTAAAGTTCTTCCCGAAGTCGAAAAAGCTATTAAAGAAACAGCAAAACTTGGTAAGCCTATCGGTGCTTTGTGTATCTCTCCCGTCCTCATAGCAAAAGTTTTGGGGAATGTTACAATTACTATAGGTGACAACGAGGCTACAGTGGCAGATCTCGAAAAACTAGGGGGCAAGCATATGTTAACAACTCAAACGCAGGTAGTTGTTGATCCAGTCAATAAAATCGTGACATCTCCCTGCTATATGCTCGAATCAACCATCGATCAAATAGGGGATGGTGCTATGAATGTGGTTCGCGAAATGGTTAAGATGCTGTAGGTTCTTCAGCAGTGTTTATCTCAAATACGTAGTTGTATATATCCAACATTATTTTGCTTGCTCTTTCAATGCTTGGTACTTTGTCGATAGTAAGGCTTAGTTTCGATTTCGACTCCTTAAGACCAGCGCCCATTTTATTTTGCATCAACCATTCGAGGATACGTTTATACGCATTGGTAGAATAATATGATGATTCCATGTCGCCAATAAAGTAGGCTATCATTTTCCTATTTTTAAGAATAAGCCTTTCGAATCCTGCCTGTATGGCATATTTTCGTAATATCCCTACATTTAATAGTTTTAATGTTTCTATAGGGATTTTCCCATAAACATCTGTCAATTCAGTTTTTATTTTTTCAATTTGTGCTTCATCTTCAATTCCAGAAATCTCCCGGTAAAGTTTTAAACGCTCTGTCATACTTTCTACATAATCTTCGGGAATAAACAATTCAAGATCCGTTTCAATAGAACACTCTGTGGCTTTCACTAGTTCGGGCACTTTATTTTTGCTTTCAGGTTCCATCAGCCGGCCTTTAAAATCCGATTCTTTTAGCTCACTAATGGCTTCATTTAGTATTTTTCTATAGGTCTCAAAACCGATGTCGGCAATATAGCCACTTTGCTCACCTCCCAACAAGTTTCCAGCTCCGCGAATATCCAGATCCTGCATTGCAATATTAAAGCCACTTCCTAGTTCGCTGAATGTTTCTATTGCCTTTAGCCTTCTTCGCGCATCGTCTGATAGCATGGCTGGATTAGGCGTTAATAAATAGCAAAAGGCTTTTTTGTTCGATCTTCCTACTCTTCCGCGTAATTGATGGAGATCGCTTAGTCCGTAATTTTGGGCATCATTAATTATTATGGTATTGGCATTTGGAATGTCTAGTCCGTTTTCAATAATAGTCGTGGCAATAAGAATATCATAAGAACCATCAATAAAACTGAGCATGGTTTCTTCCAGTTCTCCGGGTTTCATTTGACCATGACCTATAATGATGCGCGCATAAGGACAAAGCTTAAGCAGCATTATTTTAATTTTGGCAATATTCTGAACTCGGTTGTGGACGAAAAAAACCTGACCGCCTCTTTCAATCTCTTTGTCAACCGCAGCTTTAATAACTTCTTCGTTAAAAGTGTGGATTTCAGTAACCATAGGTTGCCGGTTGGGGGGCGGGGTGTTTAATATGGATAAATCACGGGCTCCCATGAGTGAAAATTGTAAAGTTCGCGGAATTGGAGTTGCTGTCAATGTAAGAGTGTCTACGTTCACTCTCAAGGTACGAAGTTTTTCTTTGGCGGCCACCCCAAATTTTTGCTCTTCGTCAATAACAAGAAGTCCCAAGTCTTTAAAACGAATTTCTTTGCCTAGAATTTTATGAGTCCCTATGATAATGTCTGTTTTTCCTTCTTCTAGTTTTTTAATAGCAGCTTTTTGTTCCGAAGCAGATCTTAGCCGGCTTACATGATCAATTGAGCAAGGGAAATTTCTTAAGCGGTCGGAGAAGGTATAGAAATGTTGTAGTGCAAGTATAGTTGTTGGGACTAAAATAGCCACTTGTTTATTGTCTGCCACAGCTTTAAATGCAGCTCTTACAGCTAATTCAGTTTTGCCAAATCCCACATCTCCGCATATCAGACGATCCATGGGAATGTCGCTTTCCATATCTCTTTTGATATCGGTTGTGGCTTTTACTTGATCTGCCGTATCTTCATAAATAAACGAGGCTTCCAGTTCGTTTTGCATATAGGAATCGGGCTGAAAGGCAAATCCTTTTTGTTCAAGACGCAAAGCGTAAAGATTAATCAAATCGCGGGCAATATCTTTGATTCTGCTTTTTGTCCGGCTTTTTAACTGCTGCCAGGCGCCAGTTCCCAGTTTGTTTAACTTTGGGGAGGTGGCTTCACCGCTTTTGTATTTGGAAATTTTATGCAGATTGTGAAGACTTACATAAAGAACATCATTGTCTTTATAAACCAGTTTAATCTGTTCTATTAGTTTTCCGTTGATTTCAGATTTTTCGAGACCAGCAAAAACGCCTATTCCATGATCTATATGTACAATATAGTCGCCTGGATTTAATGATAAGAACTCATGCAGCGTTATGGCTTCTTTTTTAGCAAAATCGCTTCTTATTTTGTATCGGTGATAGCGTTCAAATATTTGATGATCGCAATAAATAGCTGTGAGGGTATCGTGATCGATAAATCCTTCATGTAGAGCTATGGGAAGGTGAGTAAACAGTTGTTGAAACCCGAGGTCTTCAAAAATGGAGTTAAGTCGACTGGCCTGAACTTGGTTTTCTGCCAGAAGGAATACTTTATACCCTTTTTCCTTTTTTTCGGCCAGTTCGGAAGCAAGTAAATCAAATTTCTTATTAAAAAGAGGCTGACTGCTAGTGTTAAATTCAATGATTTGTTTGCAGGTAAAAAGGGGAATCTGACTAAAATCAAGAATTGAAAATTGCTCTATCGTTTTAATACAGTCGTCCCAGCTAAAAAATATGGGAAGGTGGTCTTCTGTCGTTTCGCCATATATTTTTCGGCGTATACGAGGTTCATCTGAGAAATTATTAAGGTTGTGCCCGGATGTTTCAGAATCCACCATAAATATAATGGTTTCTTCCGGATAAAACGACATGAGGGAAGTTTCAATAAATTGGGGGCAGGTAATTTGAAAGTCAGGCGTTATTACAATCGATTCGAGGGTAGATATACTAAGTTGCGATTCGATATCGAAAAAACGAATACTTTCTACTTCATCCCCAAAAAAGTCAATACGGACAGGTTTCTCATTTGAAAACGAAAATATATCGACAATACTCCCTCTGCGTGAAAACTGACCAGGCACAGTTACAAAGTCAGTATATTCGAACTGATATTCAAACAAAACTTCTTCAAGAAATGCCGATGATATTTTTTCGCCTTTACGAATGCAAATCGACTGTTCTTCCATTTGCAAAGGTGAAATCACTTTTTCTGCAAAAGCTTCTATATAGGTAATGAGAATGGTGGGCGACTTGTCTGTTTTTAATCCCGAAATAACTTCCGTTCTTTGAACCAATTGGTGATTGTCTGCTTCGTAGTTTGTCAGTTTTTTCCGGAACGACGAAGGGAAGAACATTATTTTATCAGCTCCGAATAGCCCCGAAAGGTCGTTGTGAAAATAAGCAGCAGATTCTTTATCTTTAAAAAGACATACTATCGGGGTCTTTGTCTTTGAAAATAACGCCGAAACCAGTAATGATTGTGATGATCCGGCTAACCCTTTAAGATGTATTTTTGTTTTAGGACTGGCTTGTATTGCAACACAGATATCTTCTGTAGATTTGTGGCTGAGCCATGTGCTGATTAATTCTTCTGTAAAAGACAAAGTAAATGTTTTTTTGCAAAATTAACAGGAAATTGCGAATTGGTCTCAAAAGGAAGTAAGTTCTCTGCTATTTTTGTAGAATTAGAAATTATGCATACCAATTGTCGTACAATTTACCATAAACTTGCAAGTATTTTTTTTACAATGATTTGTTTAAGGCAAATACAAAAATATTATATTTACTCTGTAATATTAACAAAGGATTTCGGTTTAAATTCAGAAAACAAATTTCGTTAATATGAAGTTAGTCAAGTATTTTACGGATTTTTTCAACTTGTTTTACCCCGAACAGTGTGCAGCATGTCGCGGAAAGCTATTAAGACAAGAGAAGGTAATTTGCACTAATTGTCTTTTAGATATGCCCACAACGGGATATCAGCCGGGTATTGAAAACCCTGTTTCTCAACTTTTTTGGGGTAGGGTAAATATTGAAGGGGCTTGTTCTTATTTTCATTTTCGAAAACTTTCAAAATACCAGCATTTGTTACATCAACTAAAATATAACGGACGTAAAGATGTTGGAGTCGAATTGGGGAGACAATTTGGTTATATTATTGGAAAAAGCTTACACGAGCAAAAGGTATCTGTCATTATTCCCGTACCATTGCATCCAAAACGTGAGCGTAAAAGAGGTTATAACCAATCGACCATGATTGCTGAGGGCATTTCTGTCGCAACAAATATTCCTGTAGATGAGACAAGTGTCAGGCGTGTGGTTTCGACAACTACTCAGACTAAAAAGACAAGATTAGAACGATGGCAAAATGTGGAAAATATTTTCGACATAACCAATGGACAACTTCTTTCAAACAAGCACATTCTGCTTATTGATGATGTTGTGACAACAGGTGCTACCCTGGAGGCATGTGCTCAAGCCTTACTCCGAATCGACGGAGTAAAAGTCAGTATAGCTACCTTAGCTCAGGCTTAGTCGATGAACCTTTTGTTTTCAAAAGCCTGATTTATAATGTCGGGATATTGATTGCCGTATTTATCCTGACACCAATTATACAGGTCTTTTACTTCCTCGTCCTCTTCCCCAAGCCAAATGACAAGTTTTTTTAATTCCTTGTTGAACAGATAGCGGTCAAAACTGACCTTTTCCAAAATTGTTTTTGAAAAGTCTAACGTCATTATTTTATGTTTTTATACTTCTTATATATATACGCAAGAGATTCAATTTTGTTTCTGAACTAAAAACTGTTTTTTAGCATTTATTCATTCTGGAATTAACATTTATTTAAATATAATTAAACTGTATAAGCATATAAAGCTCTAATTTTGATATAAATTTTAAAAAAATGAATTATGTCAGTATTAGTTGGAAAAAAAGCGCCGGGATTCAATGCTAAAGCAGTAATAAATGGGAATGAAATTATGGAAAACTTTTCGTTGAATCAGTATTTAGGTAAAAAGCATGTAGTATTTTATTTTTATCCTGCCGATTTTACCTTTGTTTGTCCTACAGAAATTATTGCTTTTCAGAATAGAATAAAAGAGTTTGAAGATAGGAATGTTCAGGTCGTAGGTTGTTCTACAGATTCTGAGTTTTCTCATTGGAAATGGTTGCAAACCGAGCAAAGAGAAGGCGGAATAAAAGGAGTTGCCTATCCTTTGGTAGCAGACAGTGCTAAAACAATTGCAGAAAATTATGGTGTAATGGCAGGTCATTACGAATATGATGAAGAAGGTAATGCTTCTTTTTCAGGAGAACCTGTGGCTTACCGAGGGTTGTTCTTAATTGATAAGGAAGGAATTGTTCGTCATCAGGTGGTAAATGATTTACCTTTAGGCAGAAGTGTTGATGAAACCTTACGTATGGTTGATGCTTTACAATTTTTCGAAGAAAACGGAGAAGTCTGTCCTGCCAACTGGCATCGTGGCGAAGAAGCTATGAAGCCGACTCAGGAGGGGGTTTCAAGTTATCTGGGAAAACATTAAAAGAAAAGTATTTAAAACAAAAAAAGCCGGTTAAACCGACTTTTTTTGTTTTCGAAATTCAATATTATTCTTCTACTTCAATCATTTTGAAGGGAACTTTTACGATAGACTGATAGTCTTCGCCTGCTTCCAGCATATCTTCATCATCTTCTTCATAATACCAATTGATGATAACTTCGTGACCAGCTTTAACGATGGTTTCAAGTTTTTTAAATACATCCAGAATACATTTTGATGAACTGGTGTTAAAATACTCCAACTGTACATGTACATCAGTTAATTTCTGGGGAGCTGCTCCGTACTCTTCAAGCCATTCTACTAATGGTTTATAAAATTCTATGGAGTTTTCTGGTATCGATCTGCCTTTAATTTCAATCTTTCCGGTTTCAGCTTCGAACTTAACCATTGGGGTTTTTGGGGTTCCTTCAATTGTTAAAGTTTTCATGGTTTCAATTTTTTGTAAATATAGTTAAACAATTGTAATTTTCAAAATGTAAAAGTACAAATTTTCATTTAACGAAATGAAATTAAATTCAAGTTTTGTACCTGTTTTTCTTGCAATGTCTATAAGACCTAAGCCTCCACCTCCTTTTTCAGAAAATTCCTGATTATTTAAAATTAGCTTATAAAGAGCTTTCAGTTCTTCTTTATTCAGGGCATTTATTTGTTCAATACGGTCTTTTACAATCTGAATTTTTTCGGAGTGAATATAGTTGCCACACAAAAGTGTGCTATTGTTATTGTTGTAAGAAATAGAGAAAAGAGCAATTTTTTCATTTATATTATTCTCAACATCTATGGGCGAGTGATGATATATGTTTTGCAAACTTTCTACCGATACATGCATGATAATTTTAAGTTGTTTGCCAATGTCCAAATCAGAATTGGTTACACTTTCTTCGATTTTGGATATAAGATCTGTGATGATATCAGAGTCAATCCGGCCTACGTACGAGACAAGAACTTGTCCCGATACATTGTTGTTTAACCAGATTTTAGGATCAAAACTCATGCATTATTTATATACAGAACAAAGAAATAAAAAAAAAAGTATAAATACAACAAAATGATTTAAAGAATAAACTATATCATTTCAAACTTTCTTCCGGTCATCTTATCGGCCTTTATTTTAATGATTACTACATTATTAACCGATGGAGCATTGAATTCGAAAGCCTGAGTAGAATATTGGGACATGATAATTTTTAATGCTTTTAACTTTTCATCATAATTATCCGTGATTTCGGCTTGACCCCATAATAAAACGCTGCGATAACGCATCCTCCAGGAGCAAGCTACTGTCTCGTGACGGGAGAAAAATTCCTGATCAACATCAAAAGAAACACAGACGCGATTATTTTTTCTTAAAACATCAAGCTTATGCCCTTGCTTTGCACAGTGGAGATAAAGAGTGTTATCTTTGAATCCAAAATTAAAACCTAATACATAGGGGGTATCCCCATCTATCATGCCCATATGGCAATACTTTGCTTTTTTTAGTATTTCAAGTAATTCTGATTCCTGCGTTATATCTTTGATTGCGTTATCTCTCTTGTATTCCATGTTTTTTATTGTAAAATTACAAAAAAAAGCATCCGTTGTATCAGACGCTTTTCTACTTTTTCATTGAAAATATTTATGGTTTTTAAGAGGTTGTTTTTTTTGTAGAATGAACTAACCCATATACTATTAAATTTATAATATCAGAAATACGTTCCTCTATATCGCTTAAATCTGCTCTGAGAAAAATTGGGATTTCGAGACCTTTTAACATAATGACAATAAGTTCTGCCGTTTTTTCAGGGTGTGATACTTTGAACGATCCTTCTTTAACTCCCTGAATTAAAATATCTTTTACTAACGATATCTCAAATTGGTCATAGTTCTTACGGACATTATTCATAAAATCAAGATGATCGAAAAGTTCATTTTTCATGGCATCATAAAAAATTGAAACATTTTGAAGCGTTTGCATTCTTGATTTAATATACAAGGTAAGTTTATTTATTGCGTTTTCTCCTTGGGCAGTCGAAGAGATAATGCTTTTCCCTAACATGCCGGCTTCTCTTTCAATAACCGCCCTAAAAATATCTTCCTTGCTTGTAAAATAATAGTATACGGCAGTCTTGCCTTTTTTTATGGCAGCACCAATATCGTCCATGGTGGATTTCTTATAACCGTATTTCCCAAAAACAATACTGGCAGCATCCAGTATTTGTTCGCGCATTAAGTCCTTTTCGTTGTATACCATTAGCAATAATTGAACATTAGACTAAAAAAGTCCAAAATTATATCATTTTAAAGTAATAAAAAAGGGAAATGCTATCTTATTATCAATAACTTTTTCGAAATCTTGGAATTTTCATTGCTTATCCTTATATTAAATAGCCCTTCAGGTAAGTCAGAAAGGTCAAGCAGCGTATTTTTTTCAGATGAATACAAAGTTTTTAAAATAGTTCCGTAAATGTTTACTACTTCAATTTTATTGTTTTGATTTGAAAAATTTGAGAGGTTTATTTCAACGGAGTTATTTGCTGGGTTTGGATTTATATTAACCGAGAGATCGTAAATGTGGTCTTGAATGTTAACGGTTGAGCAGTCTCGGTTAAATGTTATTTGTGTAGAGCTATTCAATTTGTTTATAAAATCAAGGCCCATGGAAGCATCGTCGTACAAGTTATATTGTAGGTAGGGTTTGAGCAGAGAAAATACAGTTATTTGTTGTTCTTCTCTAGTTATAGTTGGCTGTGGACTCGATGAACTTTCACCAAAATCACAAGCCCAGTTTGAAAGTGCGTAAAGGCAATGTCCGCCGCCCAATATATTTACAAATGTTTTACAGGAACTTCCCAAATTATCGTACATGGGAATATGTGTCTCGTTGGGTAAAGTAACTCCATCAAGTTCGCCAGAAAATACAAGTGCAGGGACTTCGACTCCTGTAGCAGCATCAATGGCAGATGTGTTTGTCTCGGCAGGAGCAAATACGATCATCGTCGTTATATCCTGATTGCCCGCAGATGCTAAAATAGATGCGCCTCCACCCATGGAATGTCCCATAATTGCCGATTTTCCAGATACCCGCCCGTAAAATACCGATGTAGAAACAGTATTCTGAGATTTAATAAATTGATTTAAGAATTTAAGATCCGCAGCAAAATCTTCGTGATTTGGAAATGGAATGGGACCTACTTCAGTCGTAGGTAAAACTAGAATATAGCCCATAGGGACAAGTGTATCCCTGAAATTGAGATAAGCATCATAGCTCATCGAAAAACCATGTCCAAAAATTAGCAAAGGAAAACTTCCGTTGGCAAAATTTACATCTGTGCCAGCTACAGTAGCAGGATAATAAACCCGTGCAGCAATATTTCTACTTCGGGCAGGATCGTTAAAAGTAATTTGTCTCGAACCTATAGGATAAGGCTGACAAAATGTTGTATTTGCAAGTGTCGTTAGAAGGATTAAAACGACTGATAATGAATAAGTAATGCTCTTTTTCATAAAAATTGAATTGAATAAACAAACAAACTATTCAAATGTACAAATAATAGTTCGTAAAAACAATAGCATTATTTAAATATTAGAAAATTATTTTGTTGGTTGAACCAAGTTAGGCTGACCGTCAAGGTCTTTGTCGGGTTTATCTTCAAAAAGAATATTTTGAAGTTTCCATGCATTGTCGGGTTTATAAAAAACAAAAGTCATGATAAAGGGCTGACGATCGTACCTTAATATATATTTAAGGTAGACATAATTTGGTCCGATTTCCTTTTTAGAATATAAATCCTGTCCATAAAATTTACCGATGAGTGGTAACGATTTTTGGAGTTTGACTTTAATATTGTCTACCGTTTCTTTTGCTTGCATCATATATGGATTGGTAGATACAACATAATCCAGTGCTTTGTCGATACTTCCTTTAGAGAGCATAATAAAGAATGAATCCGTTAACATTTCAGGAGTTTTTACTGGTTGGGCAGATGTTTTAATGGTAATTGCTAGTAAAAGAAAGAATAAAAACGATTTCATAGGTGTTTTTTTTACAAAGTTAGAAGAATATCATTACTTGAACTCAGATTTTTATGCTAACTTAATGAGATGAAAGCCAGTCTTCAATTTTTTCTTGGCTAATATTTCTATAAGTGAATTTCCCTTCTATTTGTGAGTTATTTATCAGATAGATTGCGGGTAGACTGGGGCCGCTAATCGATAAGAATTTATCAGTCCCAAAGAAAAGCCTGTGGGGAATCTTTTCTGATTTTGTTTGCCTGAAGAAGTCATCAAGCAGCGATGAGTCTCCGTTTAATATCATGTACAGAGGCAAGTCAGGGTTTTGTTTATAAAGAGCAGCAATTTTAAAAGCAGCCAGCTGGCAGTGTTTACATTTCAGGCTAAAAAATGCGATTACAATTTTTCCCTTAGTTATATCAATTTCAGGAGGAGTATTTTGGGTATCTGTGTATAAAAGGGAGAGATTAATTTTCTCAGGTTTTTCCCAAAAAATGCTAGTAGGATAAATTATTTCGCCGGGTCTAAAAATAAAGGGAAGCGAGAATGAAAGTATTAGAATGGGAATAAGCCAAACCGTTGATTTCATTGTGGCAGCTTCAGATAGAAAATAATAGGTAATGAGTAATACAATTAATACTACGTTTTTTAGAAGTGCCTGCACAGGCGTCATCATAAAAACACTTCCAAAACATGCGCAATTGCTTTCTTGTTCTTTGGATAATAATTGAATTATAAGTAAAGTGCAAAACCCAATCAGAGTGACCATGACTAATGGAATAGTGATTTTCTTCATTCTCCATCGGAATAAAAGTAATAGTCCCATTGTCCACTCAAATCCTATAAGAATTCGTGCAATCCATTCGGCAAACTCATTATTCATTCCGCTTCTGTCGATGATTACCGTTTCGAAATATTCTATGGGAAATAGTTTAGTAATACCCGATAGAATAAATATTCCTCCCGCTATTATACTTATAGCAAAAGAAAATATCATCTTGATTTTAGTCGTAGAATTCATAAACAAAAAACAAATATATTAAGAAGATAATGAATTGTAAGAAAAAAGGTCGCGTAAGCAACCTTTTTGAATCGAAAATATACGTATTCTGTTTTTATCTTATTAAAGAAACTTTACCGGCTTCTTCGTGCAGCACTCCATTACTGTCTTTAAAAATGGCTATCCAGGTATATGTGCCAATGGGAGCGGGCAGATTATTTTTCACTCTTCCGTCCCAGCCTTTCAGAATGCTTTTTGATTCGAAAATAGCTTCGCCCCATCTATCGTAAATTCGTAGTTTAAAATTATCGTTATCTATGTTCGTACCATAGACCATGAAAAATTCATTTTTATTGTCTTCGTTTGGACTAAATCCTGTGGGGGCGTAGAAAGTATAATCTCCTTTTACTAATATTTTCCCCTTAACAGTATCGGAGCAACCAAAAGGACTTATTGCGACAAGAGTGACGATGTAATCTGTAGGAATAGGCGGATAAACGTGCAAAGGATGCAATTCATTGGTTGTATCTCCATCTCCGAAGAACCAGAAGTAGTCGCTGGCAAAGGTAGAGAGATTTGTAAATCGAACTAAAGTATTGACCACATTTACGGCATTTGGATTTGCGATAAAGGCTGCTTCAGGGACTGGATACGCATTTATAAAGTCGGGCGAAATTTGCGAGGTCTGACATCCGTTAGCCGCAGTGACTGTTAGTGATACAGTATAAGAGCCAGGCTCATCGTAAATGTGTGTTGGGGCTTTGTTTGAGCTGTAGTTTGATGACCCGAGATCTCCAAAATCCCAATGATATATCTGACCCATATCTGGACTTCCTTCGATAAAGTGAACATAAAGAGGAACGCAACCTTCAGTCGTATCAGCTACAAAAGAAACTGGGGGAGACGGTTTTATAGTGATGTTAATAAACGAAATATCTGATGGTGTTCCGCAGTTGTCACTCACTGTTACAGTAAAAGCTGTGTCGTCTTCTGTATAAAAAACATGAGGCATAGAAATCCAGTTGCCGTTTATTGAATAGCTAAGATTTCCATTGCCGCCAGATGAATTGGACGCTACTACAACAGGTTGTCCTGCGCAAATGTCGGGATTGACAGCATAAACATCGGCTGTGATTTCGGGATAAACATAAACAGTTGTATGTCTAGTCGGGCTTATACATCCTCGGGTATCGACAGCATATACAGAATAGTTTGAAGTAACTGTAGGAGAAACGATTTGAATAGAGTCGTTGTAGTTGTTGCTCCAGAAGTAACTATACCAAGGCGTGCCTCCTGTGGCGGAACATACTATTGTAGCAGATTGTCCTATACAAATATATTGAGGTTGAGTGACATCAATAATAACTTCGCTGGGTTCATTTATGTTGACGGATGCAATGGTGGTGCAACCGTGACTGTCGGTTACTGTTACACGGTAGTAGCCTTCGAGTAATTGCGAAAGATCTTCACTTGCCGAGCCGGTATTCCATAAATAGGTATATGGTGGAGTGCCTCCAGAAGTAGTGATGTCTATGGAGCCGTTGTTTTCTCCAAAGCATCGTACATCAGTACCGACAATAATTGTAGAAAGAACAGCTGCGGGTTCAATAACGGTTTCAGTAATTACAAAAGTACAAAGGTGGAAGTCTGTAATAGTTAATGTATATGTTCCTGCTGGGATATTTGTTAAATCCTGTGTGTTCTGGCCGGAGCTCCAGGCATAGGAATAGGGAACAGTTCCTCCGGCTGGGGTAATGTTAATTGCCCCGGTAAAGTCTCCATGGCAAAGTACATGAGTAATTTCAGATGTAGCCGACAATGGCGCTGCTGGTTGAATAATGACTGCCTGAGCAGAGGCAGTACATAAATAACTATCACTTACAGTTACCTGATACCCACCGGGAGGCAAA
>PHDH01000009.1:38305-39082 GCA_002840935.1 Bacteroidetes bacterium HGW-Bacteroidetes-21
TCAGGTCTTCAACAATTTCACCTGTAGACCAAATATACGTGTAAGGAGGAGTCCCTCCATTTACAGAAAGATCAATGGTTCCGTCATTAAAGCCATAACAAGTAACATCTGTATAAAGAATTCCAGCTGTTAATAATGGCGGTTGAGTTACTGTTTCGGTAAATGTAATCGTACAGTTGTGTGAATCTGTTACGGTTACAGTATATGTATTGGCCGTCAGATTGGCTGCATCTTCGAGTGTAGAAAAATTTGACCAATTGTATGTATATCCAGGAGTGCCGCCAGAAGCTGTTATGCCTATATATCCGTTACTTTCACCAAAACAATGAACATGTTCAAGGCTATCTAGAGCAATTGAATGCCATGTAGCGGGTTCTGTAATTTCTATGCTATCTGTTTGGGGACATCCCGCCTGATCTTCAACGTTCAGGGTATACCATCCGGCTGGCAGGCTGGTGGCATTGACTCCACTTCCTCCTATAGGCGCCCAATCGTAGGTATAACCGGGTGTTCCGCCCGTTACAGTGGAGAAAATGGCACCGGTACTTTCGCCATGACAGAGCACGTTTTGAGCCGTCAGAGAAATGAAAATTGGGGGGTTAATGTCAAATAATTCAAAGGATGCCGTATGAGAACATCCGTTTATGTCACTAATGGTCACGTAATAAGTCCCTGAAATCAATCCGGTTTGAGTATTTGATGTGGCATAGGATGTGTCAATAACCCCAGTTGACCAAGTATAAATGTAAGGCTGCGTTCCATGATCTATGGTTACAG
>PHDH01000267.1 GCA_002840935.1 Bacteroidetes bacterium HGW-Bacteroidetes-21
ATTCGATTTCATTTCCTTCCAATTTGTCTCAGGTGTTGGGTTTGACCGTTGCCATGGCTTGTGGCACCGAACGAACAGCGCGATTACGTGCGATGAAGTTTAATGCCGATGTTGAGTCCATGGAAGGAGCTTCCTTGTTTTATGTCTGTAAGCAAATGGGCATTCCTTTTGTGCAGCTCAGATCGGTGAGTAATTTTTGTGGACCGGGAGACCATGCTCAATGGGACATCCCGCTGGCAGTCAAAAATCTGAAACAGACCCTAACCTCATATATAAATCGTTTACATCATGAAATTTAGTCTGGCATTTTCCCCTTGTCCTAACGACACTTTTATTACAGGAGCCCTTGTCAATGGCTATGTTAAATCGGTTCACAATTATTCTGTGCATATGGCCGATGTAGAGGAGTTGAATCACAGGGCAATGGAACACGAATTTGATATTACAAAACTCAGCTTTCATGCCTATGCCCATTGTGCCGACTATTACGATATCCTTCCTGTGGGAGCTGCACTGGGATTCGGAAACGGCCCTTTGGTGGTGAGTAAACGCAAAATTTACCCCGACGAAATTCCTCATATCCACCTTGCCATTCCCGGCAAATACACTACGGCGGCTTTGATGTCGGGTGTGCTTTTAGGTAAGACTGCAAAAACCACTGAATACCTTTTTTCCAACATCCCTCAAGTGGTGATGGATGGGGAATGTGATGCCGGCTTGCTCATACACGAAACCCGTTTTACTTATGAGAAAATGGGATTAAAAAAAGTCTGCGATCTGGGCGAAATGTGGGAAAAGGAAACCGGACTTCCCTTACCTCTGGGCTGTTTTGTGGTACGTAAAGGATTGCCCGATAGCGTAAAAGCAGATATCGCAGACGATTTGAGGCAATCTTTAGTCTTTGCCAAAAATAACAGCCACGAAGTCAGACCCTATATTATGCAACACGCCAAGGAAATGGACTGGAAAGTAGCTCAAAAACACATTGATTTATTTGTAAACGAGTTCACCGAAAACCTGGGCGAACAAGGGAAAAAGGCAATAGAAGAAGTGCTCCTGCGTGTGGAGCAAAAAGGGCTGATAGAGAATCCAAAATAAATATTTATTTTCGTTGTTAACTTTTTATAAATTTACAGCAGCTTAAATTAATTCAACTTATCATGTGGAAGGCGACATTGTTTACCCTGCGAAATAAATATCTTATATTTTTAAGTTTGATTTTACTATTGAGTTCTTTTAATATAAACAAAATTTATAAAGATAAATTATTGGTAACTGCAACAATTAATGATTCAATTATGGTTGATAGAAAAGGGATTAATTGGTTAAAGAATCCTGTTTGCGTTGAATTAAAAGTTGATACAGTGGATGAGGGTCTTATTTCAAAATTTAAAGGAGAAGATAGGTTTTATTATAAAGGGAATGTTTATTATAAAAATCAATTGTTTGATTTAAAATATTTTAATAGGGCAAATGAAATAAAAATTTCAAAAATAGTAATGTCTTGCACAAATCTTAAATTTTATGTTGCCTATACAACTTCCGAAGGGGCTTGTTTTTCAGATAAATTAAAAGAAACACTTTTAGAACACCATAAAACAGCAATTAGAATAAAACAAACATTAAATCTATACTTTGATGTCTATATAAAGAATAGCAATGATAAGGATATATTATTTTGTACATTAAGAATTAACTTAATTCCAGAAATAAATTCAAATTAGGTGTAATTTCCAACGAATCAGCGTTGTTCTGAAGCCTCGGGAGCAACTACGCATAGTGTAGAGAACTAAAATTAATATTATCCGAATTGATAAAAATCATTTATCACAAAATGTGATACAAGAAAAAATTATATTTGCAACATAATATATAGTTATGACAGACAATAAACTATCAATGATCCCCGATGAAGTAATCATCAATAAAATATACATTATCAGAGGGCAAAAAGTAATGTTCGACAGAGATCTTGCCGAATTATACGGAGTAACCACCGGAAATCTGAATAAATCTGTTAAAAGGAATCTGAAGCGTTTCCCGGTTGATTTTATGTTTCAGCTATCAGAGAAAGAATTTAAAAACTTGATGTTCCAAAATGGAATATCAAGTTGGGGTGGTGTCAGAAAAATGCCATTTGTTTTTACAGAACAGGGTGTGGCAATGTTATCAAGTGTTTTAAGTAGTGATAGAGCTATAGAAGTCAATATAAGAATAATACGCATTTTTACTAAAGTTCGTCAAATGCTAACCGATAATTTAAGCTTGCGTCTTGAGGTAGAAACAATAAAAAAGAAGCTTGAAAATCAGGACAAAAACATTGAACTTGTTTTCAGTTACCTTGACGAACTAATAGAAAAGCAGGAAAATCCGAAACCACGCAAGCGCATCGGATATAAAACAAATCAAGTCAAAAACTAATGCGCAAATCCATTTTTTTAAATCCCTCGTCTCAACGTAGTCCCGAGGCATCGGGAGCAACTACGCTGCTATATTTAAAAACGTCAATCGAAATGCTTAGCATTTTTCAAAAACTATATTCTGTAATGTGTTTTGGATACAACTATTTTGTTTTGCAAATGAATTTTAATGGTATATAATATTGCAGCGTAGTTATAAACTACGCTGAGTGTAGGCAAGCATAAGGAAAGGGAGCAAAAAGGCCAGCCAGGAATTACGTTGTGTTATTGTTTTTTAGGTGAGGAAACAGATGTATTTGCAAAAATAGTATATAATGTAATTGATAGAAATTATATTTGCAGTATGATTACCAAATCTGACATGCAATTTTTTCGTTCCCTACATAAGAAGGAGGGTCGGGTAGCATCGGCTAAGTTTTTAGTTGAAGGAGAAAAGATCATTACCGATTTGCTTATGGCCGGTCAAGTTCCCGTAATGCTGGTATGTACCGAGGATTGGGCAACGAATAGCGACGGGCTCATCAAAGGGAGAAAAATCGATGTCAGGACTTGCCGACCTTCCGACATAGAACGTTGCAGTACCCTGAAGACGCCTCAGGAAGTGCTGGCAGTGTTCTGCATTCCCGAAAGCAAATCTATTCATGATATACAGGATGGATTGATCCTGGCGCTCGACGAGATACAGGACCCCGGAAATCTGGGCACCATTATCCGGACGGCAGCCTGGTTTGGTATAGATTATATTTTATGCACAGAAAATTGTGCTGATCTGTATAATCCCAAAGTTATTCAGGCTACGATGGGAGGTTTTAATTCGGTGCAGGTCATTTATGGTAATCTACTATCTATGCTCGGGGAAATGAAGAAAAAAGGCTTTGTTGTGACGGCTGCCGTGATGAATGGAACCTCATCGCATGACTTTATTTCTCCCTCAAAAATGGTTTTGGTTATGGGTAACGAAAGTAGGGGCGTGTCTGCTGATATACAGGCGATTACTGACATGCGAATAACTATCCCTGCATTTCCAATCAATAGTCTTCGCATGGAGTCTTTAAATGTTTCAACAGCTACTTCAATTTTGTGTTATGATCTCAGAAAAAAAAAGTGTGAAAAAGGAAGATAGTATATATATTGTCCCTGATGGGTCATTAATTAGTTATTTCAGTAATAAGGTAAAGACATCTGGCGGTATTAATCTGGCTCAGGGAATACCCGGTTTTTCTCCTCCGGCAGAACTTTTACAATCCTTGTCCGACATAGCAGTCAATCCCGGAATACATCAGTATGCGCCGGGAACGGGAAATCATAAACTGGCAGGACTTATCCGTCAGCATTATGGCGCTGACATATGTGGTCCGGATAATTTATTGATTGTACAAGGAGCTACGGAGGCAATCACTTTGCTCTATATTTACCTTAGGACACAGAATACAGGAATATTTTCTGTTATGGCGTTTAATCCAGTGTATGAGACATACAATAATCTGCCGGCTATTTTTGGAGATAAGTTTGTGTCACAGAATTACAATGCGGATAATTCGATTGATTTCGAGTTACTTGAAAATAATATTGAGGATCATGAGGTAAAACTCTTGTTCATGAATTCGCCCGGAAATCCTTTTGGACGAGTGTTTTCGAAAGAAGAAATTCAGGCCATTATCCGTTTATCAGAAAAATATGGTTTTTCCATCATTTTTGATGCCGTTTACAGGGATTTTTACTTTGGAGAAAAACCTTATATACCTTATTACCCTGAAAGTGACCAGGTTTTTTATGTCAACAGTTTTTCTAAAAAACTATCTATAACCGGTTGGCGTATAGGATACCTGATTTGTAGCGAAAAGCACATGAAAAGGCTCCGTTCTGTTCACGATTATACAGGTTTATGTGTAGCCTCTGTTTTGCAGGAAGCCGTAGCAAATTATCTCGAAAAATCGGCTTTTGGCAAGGAATATTCTGAATCTGTAAAAGCTCGTCTGATAAAAGCTTATCAAGCATATAAACCTGAACTCGAGAGCTTGGGTTTTGAGGTCCCTGATTCAAACGGAGGTTATTTTATCTGGGCAAAACTGCCAACGGGTTTCGACAATGATTTCCGCTTTGCCGTTGATTTATACGATATTAAGAA
>PHDH01000010.1 GCA_002840935.1 Bacteroidetes bacterium HGW-Bacteroidetes-21
CGACGCAAGAAGCAACTGGGTTTGTCCCTTGCAAGTTCGAATTGTCAAAGCACTCTATCACAACTGGCGCATTTGCTAGTCCCAGTTCTTCCCTTAGTTTTTCGAGCGTCTTCCATGCTCCTTTTCCGTGACTGGCTGCCATTTCGGAAGTCCGTTTTTCGTGTTGATACGCTTTTGCATTTCGTAATGATAATTCCATTAACTTGAGTTTATCCCCCTTTTTAGGCAAAACATATTTGCATCCTTGTATGGGATAATCGGGAATAAAAGGTACCAGAATTTCAGTAGTCGAACTGTTTAATCTTTGCCTGATATCGACTATCACCACAGGTAAAACTTCTTCCTTGGATTCGAGAACTTGTTTTTTAATCTGAATATTATGTGATTGAACAACAGCTCCTCCCGAAATTTTCAGATAGTTTACATACGCATCTTTCTCATCTTCGATAAAGGAAAATACTTCAATATCCCGAAGGGCTGGACTAACGATAATTGAACGGGCACAAAATTTATCTATAGTTTCAATTTTCTCTTTCATTGTCTGTGCCTTCTCATAGTCTAAATCCAGCGCATATTTTTGCATTTCATCTTTAAGGTATTTCTGAATACCGGCAAGATTTCCTTTAAAAATATCTTTTATTCTTATCATGTTCTGCCGGTAATCATCTTCTGTCTGAAGACCAATACAAGGCGCTTTACAGCGCTTAAGGTGATACTCTAAACACGAGTGACTATATTTTCCGGTAGCAATAAGGTGTGGATCCAGATTTCGATTACAATTGCGAAGAGGAAAAACCTTACGGACTAAATCCAAAATTTCCCTTAAAATATAAACTGAAGTGAAGGGACCGAAGTACTGCGATCCATCTTTTACCACTTGTCTCGTATAAAATACCCGTGGAAAAAATTCATTTTTAATGCAAACCCAGGGAAAATTTTTATCGTCCTTTAGTAAAATATTATAGCGGGGTTTATATTCTTTTATCAGACTATTCTCGAGCAACAGTGCATCGCTTTCATTATCGACTACCGTATAGCGAATGTCATGGATTTTTGAAACCATGACCCTTGTTTTATTGTCATTATGCTCTTTATGAAAATAAGAAGAGACCCTTTTATGCAAATTTTTGGCCTTTCCTATATAAAGTATCTTATTCTCCTTATCAAAATACTGGTAAACACCTGGTTTCGCAGGTATTATGCCGATTTTTTCTTTAATTATTTCGCTATGTTCCACGTGGAACCAGATTAATCCTGAAATAATGGAACGAAAAGATCTTTTGAAGTAATATCAAATAATCCTTTATCAGATATTTTCAATTCAGGGATAACTAAAAGCGCCATAAAAGCCATGGTCATGAAAGGCGCATTAAGAAGACACCCATTAGACTTAGCAAACGATTCGATAGCCTTATACTCAGCAGCGACAACATCAACTGGTTTATTCGTCATAATCCCACCAATTTCTAGGGATAGTACTTTCAACTTATCGGTGTTCGTAAAAGAAATTCCACCTCTCATATCAATAAGAGAATTTGCCGCTTTAACGATATTTTCATCGCCATCTCCAATGCAAATAAGGTTATGACAATCGTGTGCAATAGTTGATCCAATAGCCGAATTTTTTATTGCAAACCCATGTATATATCCAACAGCCGGCTTTGCTTTTGAATACCGATTAAGAACAATAATTTTATTTAAATTGTGCTCCTGAATGGTCTTTTCAATACTTTCTGAAATTTCTATTTTTTTTGTCCGGGTGATTAGCTCACCTTCGATAACGTCTATACAATTGATATACTTTTTGTCTGTTTTCTCAACAGCAATATCGCTTATTGATATTCTTTCAGCATTAAAGTTGTTGATGATTTTAGTGTGTATAGTGAAATATTCGACATCTAATCCACCGGCTGTGTCATAAATTTTGTTTCCATCAATATATAATTCCTGCAGATTAAACTCATTCAAATTATCAACAATGGCAAAATCAGCTTTGTGATTCTCTTTCAAATATCCTACACCAATATTGTAATGTTTAATAGCATTTATAGATGAAGCTTTGATGACATTAAAAATGTTACATCCTAGCTTTACAGCACGTGCTGCAACTTTATTAATATGCGATTCCATAAGATCTTCGGGATGTTTATCATCCGAACACAACATCACCATATCGGGGAATTCATCTATTAACTTATACAACGAGTTGAAATTTTTAGCTGCACTACCCTCACGAATAAGGACCTTCATTCCCAATGCAATTTTCTCGCGTCCCTCTTCTATGGTAAAGCATTCATGATCGGTCGAAATACCCGCCTCCACATACTTTCTTAAATCTTCTCCTTTTAAACCTGGAGCATGCCCGTCTATCACTTTATTTCTTTTTTTAGCCGATTCTATCTTCTTCATTATCTCCTCTTCTCCTGAAACAACGGCAGGAAAATTCATTACTTCGCTTAAATAAAGAATGTCACATTTTGCCATGAGTTTCTCGACGGCTTGTGCATCCAATATATTTCCAGACGTCTCAAAGGGAGTGGCAGGCACACAGGAAGGTGCACCGAAATATATCTTCATGGGTGTATTCTGACTGTTTTCAATCATGTAATCTACACCCTCTATTCCACATACATTGGCTATCTCATGGGGATCGCTTATAACAGCAACGGTACCATGTCGCATTGCTTGTTTTGAAAACTCCACAGGCGACAACATACTGCTTTCGATATGTACATGTGCATCAATAAAACCAGGTATAATATAATTATTTACCCTCTTTTCGAGTCTTTCTATACTAGTAATAATTCCTGCTCTTACTTCGACCGATGCCGGATAAATTTCCTTTTTATCAACATCAACTATATTGGCTTCAATTTTCATATTTCATTTTTTAAAGTTCCACGTGGAACATTATCTTCCCAAATATACTAATAATACATTTATGTCGCTTGGAGAGACCCCGGGAATTCTTCGGGCCTGTCCAATATTTTTAGGTTTTATTCTTTGCAATTTCTGGCGTGCTTCTGTACTGATAGAATTGAGCTTCGAAAAATCGAATTTATCAGGAATCATCAAATCGTTGAGTTTTGACATTTTTTCGGCTAAAGTTTTCTCGCGATCAATGTAGCCTTTATATTTTATTTCTATTTCGAGGTACTCGGTCACATCACGAGCCAGTTTTTCATCCATTTCGCTGAGAAATTCAGCATATGAGGGTATAACAGATTCAATTTCTGTCAGTTTGACCATATTTCGGGTCAGGATTTGTTCAATTTTCGTTTTTTGCTTAATTACAGCTTCTTGTTTTGAAATTAAATAAGCATTTATTTCATCCGGGGATAGTGATATGCTTTTAAGTATCTTTTTCCCTTTTTCTATTGCATCGGTTTTTGCTTTAAAGACTTTCTCCCGCTCCTTACTGCAGGTCCCTAATTTTATTGCATAAGGTGTTAATCTTATATCGGCATTGTCCTGCCTTAAAAGCACCCTATACTCCGCCCTGCTCGTAAACATACGATAAGGTTCATCCACACCTTTTGTAACTAAGTCGTCGATTAATACACCTATATAAGCATCATTACGATTCAGTATAAACTCTTCCTTTGCTTGAATTATTAAATGGGCATTAATTCCCGCCATGATACCCTGTGCACCGGCCTCTTCGTATCCAGTAGTACCATTAATTTGTCCGGCAAAATAGAGATTTTTAATGAGTTTTGTTTCGAGGGTGGGATGAAGTTGTGTAGGATCAAAATAATCGTACTCAATGGCATATCCTGGTTTGTAAATTCTTGCGTTTTCGAGTCCAGGAATGTTTTGTAAGGCTTTATATTGAACATCCCAGGGCATACTGCTGGAAAATCCATTTAAATAATACTCCTCAATGCTCTCTCCTTCGGGCTCGACAAATAGCTGATGTAAATCCTTGTCGGGAAAAGTCACCAACTTTGTTTCAATACTGGGACAATATCTGGGGCCTGTGCCTACAATGGTTCCATCGAATAATGGGGATAACGAAAAATTATCTTTAAGTATATTGTGAACCTTATTGTTGGTATAGGTAATCCAGCAACTTCTTTGTTTTAATTTAGAGGAAATATTTGGCAAAAAAGAAAATTTACGTTGATCTTCTTCTCCTTCCTGTTCCGTCATTTTGTTAAAATCTATCGATCTTCCATCAATTCTAACCGGTGTACCTGTCTTAAGTCGGGCTGTTGAAAAACCAAGTTTAACAAGATAATCTGTGAGACTATTGCTTGATGTTTCAGCTAAACGCCCGCCCTCAAATGTGACATTCCCAATGAGAATTTTACCGTTTAAAAATGTTCCATTGGTTAGTACCACCGTATTGGATAATATCTCAGCACCTAGTTTTGTTTTTACGCCACAAGCCTTTTTTGATTTTATAATCAATTCATTAACATCATCTTGCCATAAATGTAAGTTGGGAAAACTTTGTAAAATATTTCTCCATTCCTCTGAAAAACGATATTTATCGCATTGCGCTCTTGGACTCCATATAGCCGGTCCTTTGGAACGATTCAGCATACGGAACTGAATAGTTGATAAATCTGTAACTATACCTGACTGCCCGCCTAAAGCATCAATTTCTCGAACAATTTGTCCTTTGGCCAGTCCACCCATGGCTGGGTTACAAGACATAGCTGCAAAACGCATTATATCGTGGGTAATAAGCAATACGTCAGAGCCAAGAGTAGCAGCTATCGCTGCGGCTTCGCAACCGGCATGCCCTCCCCCAACAACTATAACATCATATTTCTTAAAAAGTGACAATCTTATTTCCCTTCCATCTGTTCGTTTAACTTCTTTTGCTCCATTTGTCGTGTATGCAAAATATTAACATAATAACGGGACTTTTTTAACCCTTTATCTGTAAATGCTTTTTCAGCCCATGAGATAGCTGCAGGTAAATTACCTTCCATCTCAGAGGCTACAGCCATATTATGACAAGCTCTTCCAGCAATTTTTTTATCTTCTCGTTTAGCCAATTCACTCCAGATTTCAGCGGCTTCTTTCCATTTTTGGGCAACAGCTAAATCCTTACCTTTTTTGAAAAGTTCTTCTTTTTTAGGCTTCGTATAAACATAGCGTGATGCCGACATCCATTTGGGAGATATACGGAAAGCAAACATCTGTCCGGCAAAGGAAGCCGCATCATTAATGGCCGATCTTTTATTGGGTAGTTTACGGAAAGCATCATCGGGAGAAATTCCAATACCGGTCCATGCTTTTTCATCGTAAAAGACTTTTTCGTCTATCATTTCTTTCTTTACGTTATCATAGACCCTCCAACCTGCATTGACTCTGATTTTAAGGTCACAAAAATATTCTGTATACTTCTCCTCAACCCCATCTTTTCTTCTCGTCTTTTGTCTTGATCCCGGAACAAGCATAACATCGCTGTCGAATGTTTCCAGACAGGCGATGGCATCTACATTGTATTTCTGACACAGGGCAGAAACAATAGACCAATCCAGAGGAATGGGAAACTTCTTAGTACCTGTTCCTCGATAATCCTCTCCCTCAAGAGAAGTAGCCTTAAATCTAGGACCATTATTTAAATTATATACCGTAGATTGAATAGCGTGTAAAGAGCCTTCCCGATCAGCCACAACAGACTCTCCAGATAAAAATCCTTCAAGAATATTATGGAAAAGCTCAGACTTCTCGGGTAATGACCGATTCATTATACCTACTTTATCAATGTGCGAAGGAAGTGTAATATCGGCAGGCACAAGTATATTGGTTGTGAAATTATAGGTATTGCATCCCCATATGGAGACGAGTAAAAAAACAGTAGCAACAAACACAAAACGTTTCATATATATCTATTTAAAAATTACAAAATTAACCATTTTCCCGGACATATGTCATTTTGAAATGCCTGATTCCTGCTTCGAAAAAAGGTTGTCCCTGTATCTCGAAATGATTTTTGAGATAAAAACTTACAGCTGATTCCTGTGCATTTAAGTATATGATTTTCTGATATTCTGAAACATCAGCAAGTATCTTCTCAAGGACTTTTTGCCCTAAACCCCGACCACGAAATCCCTTTAATACAGCAAACCTTTCCAGCTTAATACCTTCTTGTGTCTCTCTATATCTTGCTGTAGCCGCTGGCTTTTCATCAACTTTTAACAAATAATGAAAGGATACGTCGTCTTTATCGTCCATCTCAAGATTTTCATCTATTTGTTGTTCGATTACAAAAACAGTTCTACGTAAGGTCAGACAATGGGAATAAATAGAGTTTGTTTTCCCTTTAGCATAATCTATAGTAAACATCATATAATCATCAGCTTTTCAATAATATAATCGGAGACAAACATACCAGAAGTTGTTAAACGGATATAGTTGTCTTCCTTATGGTACCATTCTTTTTTTAATTTTTCAATTTTGTCCAAAGGACAAAAACCATACCTTTTGAATCTCTCTTCCAGTTCCGTCAAATTCAAACCCTCCGTAGTTCTTAGACTGTTCATAAGAAATTCATTATACATATCTTTAACAGGCAGCTCTTCTACAACTCTTTGCAGTATAAATGACGAAGTATCATTTACATAGGACTCGACATCAGAAATATTCCAGGCACGGGAATGCAGATTATAAGAATGGGCAGCAGGACCCAATCCCAAATATTTATACCCTTTCCAATACTTTATATTGTGCTTGGATTTAAACCCTGCTAAAGCAAAATTTGAAATTTCGTATTGTTGAAAACCCGATTTTTCTACTTCGGAAATTAGAAATTCATACTGGCTAAAACATAAATCTTCGTCGGGCATGGTTATTTTTCCAGTCATCACTTTTTTTGATAAAAGGGTATTATCATGCACAGTGAGCATGTAGGCAGAAATATGTTTTAACGGAAGTTGTAAAAGAGTATTGACATTCTCCTTCCAGGCGTCAAGATTCGTTTCAGGCAAGCCATAGATAAGATCGGCGCTTATGTTGGATATTCCTGTGTTATGGATAATGTTTATAGCTTTAATTGCAGTGTCAGCTTGATGTCTTCGGTCGAGTAATGAAAGTAGTTTATTATCGAAAGTCTGAATACCTATACTGATTCTGTTGATACCGGCTTGTAGGAGCCCTTGGACATATGATTCGCTGATATCGTCAGGATTACATTCCAGGGTTATTTCAGCCTCAGGTTGAACAGTAAAATTCTTATAGGCAGATTTAATAATCTCAGAAACATCATTACTTGTTAATTGAGAAGGACTTCCACCTCCGAAATAAATAGTATCAAATTTTTCGCTTTGCCATTCCGTGCTATAGTATTCTATTTCTTTTTGAACAGCAGAGGCAAATTGGCTGATTAAATCGTTACGGGCAACTGAATAAAAATCACAGTATATACATTTTTTAACACAGAAGGGAACATGGATATATAAACCAGACGACATTTTTATTTATTTTTACCGGGTGAAATTACAGTATTTACTCTTACGTTTAAAACTTTATTTATGGATAGCCATTATAATATATGGTTGTCTGTCGCCTGCATCTTCACTTCCAAAGGTTCCATTATTTGTAATTCCTTACTTCGATAAATTTGTTCACTTCACCCTCTTTTTTGGTTTGGGAATTCTTTTAATCAGACATTTAATCGTAATAAATCTTTTAAAAACACACAAAGCGGTCATCGTAGGATTTCTTCTTACGATACTTCTAGCTATAGCTACCGAATTACTACAGAATATTTTACCCATTAACCGGGATGCTGATTTTTTTGATTTCCTGGCCGACTTTGCCGGAATAGCTTGTTCCATAATTTCTATTCGCCTTTTTAACGAATACAGATGGTTCAGGTTTATTTTTTGAATTAGATTTTAAAAGAAATACCTAATCTCTTAATAGTAATTCCTAATTTATTTCCATTAATGTGCATATTATCAGACATATTATAAATACTATTGAATTTTTATTAAATAATTAAGTCTTTTACAATACAAAATTCGTTCTACATAAAAAAAGCTTAAATGATGCTTGATAAAGAATTTGAAAAATTTCCTCAGGATTTGAAAGAACTAAATTCTTTTATTGATAAATACCAGAATAATTTAGTGCATCATGCTTTTTATAAACTAGGCAACATTTATCTTGCTGAAGACATTGTACAAGATGTAGTTGTTAAAGCATATTTAGAAAGAAATAGACTTAAAGAACTAAATAATCCGGTTTCTTATTTATTTAAAATGGTATCTAATGCCTGTATTGATCAAATAAGAAAAACCAATAAAGCAAAAACAGAAACAATCGAGAATTCTAAAGAATTAAACAAGAAAGAAAACAACGAAACACTTCCAATAATTATTGAAGAAGAATATGCTAAAATCAACAGATTACTCTCTTATTTACCAGATGAGCAAAGTGAAGTAATAAGATATAAAGTAATTGATGAGTTAAGTTTTGTAGAAATAGCGGGAATAATTGAAACGCCTGTTTCCACTGTGAAATCGCGATTTAAATACGGGGTCGAAAAACTTAAAAATTTTTATTTAAACCAAAAGGAGGTAAAAAATGAACTGCGATACTTCTAATGAAAACATATATCTTTTAATTGCGGGGGAAGCCTCTGTAAAAGAGAGAGAAGAGCTTTTATTTCACCTTAAAAGTTGTCAGTCATGTAAAAAGGACTATGATAAAGTTATAACTATGCTTCAACAAATTCAACCATCCATGAAAGTTCAGGCTAGTAATAATTTAAAATCAAACATCATGAATGAAATTAAAAGGAAAGAAAAGAAAAATAACTTTGTTTTTCTTAAGTCAAAATGGAGCAAAGTAGCAGCTGTTGCAGCCATTGTAGTTTTAACCTTAATTATTGTACCTACGGTATATAATAAAGGGCCAAAACTCTCAACCGAAGCAAATGCAATGGAAATATTCTTTAATAAATCTATTGCAGCATTAAAAAACCTACAATCGGTAATGGCCGAATTTAATATTCGTACAATACCTGGAGACAATTTTGAATTAATAGATCTGAATGCAGATTTCGTAAAACATTCACTTTGGAAAAGAACAAATCCTGATAAATGGAAAATTCAAAAATCAGGCAGAACTGTACTAAATGACGGTAAAAACCAATATTTGTATGTAGATAATAAGCTGGCACTTAAAATGAAGAGTGAAGCAGAAGCCATTGGCTGGTTGCAAATATTACTCAATCCAGATTTAATTATGGAAAATGAGAGAAAAATGGCAGAAAAAAATAAAGCAGAATATAATATAGATGAACAGAGTAAGCAAACCATACTTACAATTAAAGCAAAGGCTTTGGGAGATTATTCAAAAAGTGATTATGCTTTTAATTCCTCTATACTTGAATCCAATAATACCCGCATTTACACCTTTGATAATTCAACAGACCGGTTAATTAAAATGCAAATTTTTATAGAAAAGGATGGTAAAAACTATCTTGTTTTCGACCTTTTGAATATTAAATATAACGATCTTATCTCTGAAAATACCTTTTCAATTACTTTACCTGCCGGAACTTCGTGGATGAATTACGAAGAAATGGAACTAAAACAATCTTCCGAAATCAAAAATATGAAAAGTGAAGAAGTGGCTAAATTATTTTTCGAATCGCTTAGCAAGTTAGATTATAATACCTTAAATAAAATTGCTCCGGAAATAACAAGTATGTTGAAAAAAGATAACGATTTTCAAAAGGAAGTTAAAAATCTGGTAATAATAAATATAGATAAATCTTTTAAATCCGGTTTGTATCCGGGAGAATTTGTTCCTTACGAAATTAAATTCAAAAATGGTGAAATAAAGAAAATGAATCTTGCCATACGTAACGACAATAAAGAAAAATCATGGATGGTTGATGGAGGTTTTTAGTTTTATGGTATCTCCTGAAGCAAGGAAAGACTGCGTAATAGCAGTCTTTTTTTTATAATACAAATGAGTAAAATATAGTCTTTTAATGCCTTAAATTCTACTTCGGTTTCTTTATCTTATCTACCCGTTTCTGATGCCGGCCACCTTCAAAAGCAGTATTCAGAAAAATATCAACCATGGCTAAAGCCTCTTCAGTAGTGACAAAACGAGCAGGTAATGCTATGATATTATTGTCATTATGTAATCTTGCTAATTGAGCTATTTCTTGCGTCCAACATAATGCAGAGCGCACATTCTCATATTTATTAACGGTTATATTTACCCCATTACCTGATCCACAAATAACGATACCTCTTTCGCAAAGTCCATTATTTACTTTTAACGCAGCTTTATGTGCATAATCCGGATAATCAACACTTTCGTTAGAATAACAGCCCTCGTCTTCGACAGAAATTCCTTTTTCACTCAACCATTTTTTTACGGTTTCTTTCAGTTCATAACCAGCGTGATCGCATGCAATTGTTATTTTCATACTCATGATTTTAGCTGCAAGGTTATATTTTTCTTTCAATAACTACAAAATCTTTTATCAAAATTTTCAACCGATTTTTTTCAACATAGTTAATTAGTATAAGGTCAAGGTAATGAAAAATGAAAAATATACTATTCTTTAATTTTCAGGTCTTTAACTTATAAACAAGCTATGAGTTTTAGTCGATTTTTTAACTCATTATTTTTAAAACTTTGATTTGTTTAATTGATTTTTTTGCCGGGTATATAGTTTTTTAAACTTTGTCTGTTTTTTTGTTAATTCTTTGAGAGAGATTACTGACAAGTTTCAACAAATTTTTATCTCATTTTTACCTTCATTTTTTTAACTTTTAACAGTATTAACATATGTTGATTAATTTAAAGCAATAATTGAATTTCAGTAAATTAAAAATAAATATTGTGTTAATTAACTGTTATATCTTTATCATAATTGAATAATACAAGGATAAAGCATTTTTTTTTTACCGCTATTAACCGGATATAATCATGTATTAGTTTTTTTAAAAATTTATAAAGAGAAATATAATAATAATATATTGTTTATAATTGTAAAAAGAAAAAAATGGAAACTTTGATTTCGAAAATACAGGAACTAAAGTTAAAGAAAAACGCAGTAATTCTGGCACATTATTACCAAACAGGTAATATACAAGATATTGCTGATCATATAGGCGATAGTTTACAATTATCACAGCAGGCTGCCGATACAAAAGCCGATATCATTGTCTTTGCCGGAGTACACTTTATGGCCGAAACAGCTAAGATGTTATCGCCTGATAAAAAGGTTCTTATACCTGATTTAGAAGCTGGTTGTTCTTTAGCTGATTCTATTAAAGCCGAAGATTTTGCTGAGTTTAAAAAGAAATATCCCAATCATTTGGTTGTTTCTTATATCAACACAACTGCCGAAATAAAAGCTATGACGGATATTTGTTGTACCAGTTCTAATGCAATAGAAATTGTTCAAAGTATACCGGCTGATCAACCCATAATATTTACTCCCGATAAAAATCTGGGAGATTATATTAATAGAACCACTGGAAGAAATATGGTGATATGGAATGGCGCTTGCCATGTCCACGAACAATTTTCACTACAAAGAATACTGGAAATTAAAAAAGCCCATCCCGAGGCAAAAATTATAGCCCATCCCGAGTGTCAAAAGCCCATCTTAATAGTATCCGATTTTATAGGATCTACTGCAGCGCTTTTAAAATTTACACAAAAAGATAATACTAAAGAATATATTGTAGCAACCGAATCGGGTATACTGCATCAAATGAAAAAAGCCAATCCTTCTAAAGTATTTATCCCAGCTCCACCGGTCGATTCTACCTGTGGTTGTAACGATTGTCAGTTTATGAAGCTAATAACCCTTGAAAAAATTTATAAATCATTGGTTGACGAACAATTTGAAATAAATTTATCAGACAAAATTATTCAAAAAGCGGTTATTCCTATACAACGAATGTTGGAAGTTTCAAGAAAAGCTGGACTTATATAATTGATTTTTAAAATATTATATACTTAATAATTAAGCATTAAGAGTAAATTATTAAGAGTTATTTATTTCTCAGGCAACGAAAATACCTGTTAGCTTGTCTTAGTTTTGAAATTATAACACATTTATTATGAAAACTATTATTATTATTTTGACTATCGGTGTAATGTTTGGATTAACAATTGGCGTACAAGCACAATGTGTAACCAATGCAGGTAATGATACAGTTATTTGTGGTCTCACTCTTTCTTTGAATGCAGAAGGAAGTTTTTTAAATCAGTCGCAGATTTGGACTTGTTTATCTCCAGGAGTTACCTTCAGTGATCCTAATTCTCAAAATTCAACAGTAGTAGTTATTAACGCTGGCGTATATACTTTTACATGGAGTATTACTGATGAGATTGGCAGCACATGTTCAGATGATGTGGTTGTAACGTTTAATCAAATACCTAATCCAGAGGCTGGTCCTGATTTCTCTGTCTGTGGATCATATGCTGAACTCAATGCTACTAATACAACAGGTAATGGTTATTGGACTGGTCCAATTAATGCATGGTATAATGCTAGTTCATGGAATAGTATACCTCCTGATACAGCTATTTGTTCAAATTGTTATACAGATTCGAATGTTGTAGTTTATTATCCTTCCGAAAACAATATGGTTACCTATTTCTGGCACGAATTTAACGGAAGTTGTTATAGATACGACTCGGTTAATGTCTTTTTTGGTAGTATTCAGGAAGCATTACCTCTGGTTGACGAAGCCGACAGTATTAATTGCGGTCGCAGTTTCGAACGCCTCAATGCTCAGTATCCCGCTTATGGTTCTGGATATTGGTATGATGCTGTTGCAAATACCACCTTCTATCCCAATCCAAACTTAGCTCATCCCGATTCAGCTTGCATTTCCTCATCTTCCTACGGTATGCATTATTTCTATTGGGTGACTGTGAATGGTGATTGTCGCGATACTTCGGATATGGTTCCGGTGAATTTTATTCGTAGACCTCTGGCTAATGCAGGTGGAGATTACTGGCCCGGAATATTTGGCACACATTCTGAAATAAAAACGGATACAGTTTGTGGACTTTCATATTTTCTTGATTCTCAACCTTCTTATGGTAGTGGAATGTGGTTTACTTTAGACCCCATTAATACATGGTTTTCATCTAATAACAGCTCTTCACCTTCATCAATTTATAATGATACTGTAAACGTTAATAATTATACATCTTATAATCCTCCTTTTTATAAACAATTTGTTTGGATGGAAGACAATTATGGATGTGTCGACAAAGATACGCTCCGTATCTATTTTATGGAAGTACCCCATCCTGATGCAGGTCTTGATTTCTCGGTATGTGGAAAATATGCTGAACTCAATGCAACTTCAACAATTGGAAATGGATACTGGACTGCTCCTACAAGTTCTTGGTTCAATGCTACAGCTTGGCATGCAGGGGATACTACTTATTGCCCCAGTTGCTATACCGATCCTAATGTCGTGTATTACTATCCTTCGGAAAATGACACTGTAACTATGTACTGGATGGAGTTTGACGGAATTTGCTATGGTTACGATTCAGTAAATGTATATTTTGGTGCTATCAGCCCCTCAATTTTAATATGACATCAACATATTTTTATACTTGCGGGAATGTATTGACAGGATTCAGTGCTCAGGAACCGATTTACGGAACAGGATACTGGTCTAATTATGACCCAGCAAACTACCATTTTCCACCCTATTTTTATACAGGTGCAACCTCTGGCTCACTTGATAGCATTGTGCTCGCAAATGACGGCTATGGACCGTATACTTTTTATTGGATTATAGTAAACGGAGAATGTGGCGATTCACTTCCTGTTACTGTCAATTTTGTATATAATACCATTAATGCTCAGGTTTTTTATGATTATAACCAGAATGGCATTAAGGAAGTAAATGAATATGGAGTTCCCTACACAAATATGTTACTTATGCCTAATAATACTATGTCCTCAACTTTTGATAACGGTATGCATATTTTTGCCATTGACACGGGATTATATTCTGTTGAATTACTGTTTGACAGTGCGCTTTGGACAACAACAACAGATTCCATACAATATATTAATTCTAACACGCCATGTTCATCAGACACAATTTATTTTGGATTATTTTCGACAACTAATACTGATATAAGTATAATGAATCAATACAATGGTGTTGCTATTGCCAATTCAGATTATACTTATAATATGAATGTTACAAATTATGGTTTTCTTGCTACAAATGTTATGTGTACCTTAACTTTTGATTCCTTGTTTAGTTTTAGTTCGTCTTCTCTTCCGTATAGTATCAATAATAATGTCATTACATGGAGTCTTGATACGATGTTGCCAGGTCAAAATATTCAAATTATTAATACATTTACTTCACCAGACCAAACTCATCTTGGAGATACACTAATTTTATATTATTCTATAACGAGTGATATGTTAGATGTTGATCTTACAAACAATAGCGGAATTAGTAAATGTATTGTTAGAGCTTCATATGACCCCAATGACAAACAAGTAGTGCCCATGGGTGTTACCGAGCATGGTTATGTGCTTCACGGGCAGGAGCTCGAGTACACTGTACGTTTCCAGAATACCGGTAACTACCCTGCTATGAATATTTACTTGCGCGATACCATAAGTACCGCACTAGACATGTCGACCATACAAATAAAATCTTCCAGTCACCCTGTGTCGTGGCAGTATAATGCCGACAGAGAAATTGTGTTTACTTTCAACAATATAATGTTGCCTTATGAAGATGAAGACGAATCAGGAAGTCAGGGATATGTCACCTATTCTATCTCTCCATACGCCGGATTGGCTGATTATACAGAAGTTGAGAACACGGCTTACATTTATTTCGATCTTAATCCTCCCATTGTTACAAACACTAGTTTAAATACTTACGTTACTGTAATTCCTATGTCGGCCGAAAACATTAGTTACGAACCTGCTATTAATATATATCCCAATCCGGCTATTACCCGACTCAGCTGGAATCAGGACTTACAGACCAACAGAATACGTATCAGCAATCTTCAAGGGAAAGAAATTCTTAGTATAGAAAATCCGGAATCAAACAACATTTCTATTGAAGATCTTTCAGAAGGAGTCTATATTATTTCGATACAAAGCGGGAAAACTGTTAAGCATTTTATGTTTTTAAAAAGTCTTTAGATTTGACAACTTTTTAAAAGTTGTCAAATCTGAAAACTTTTGTCAAAAAAACAGGTTTTAGCGCTTATTAAAAATTTTGAACTTATCTTTGCAATAAATCGTTCAGGGGCATGTTCAAAGGAATCCTGTTTATTTTTGCAATATTTTGTCTTTCTGTTTTTTATGTAAACGGACAGGATACGGTATTGGTTCCCAAAACATTTTACTACGAAACAGGAACCAAGTCGAGTGAGGGCTTTTTGCGTAATGGTAAGCCCGATGGATATTGGAAAGCCTGGTATCTGAACGGCAAAATGAGATCGGAAGGAAATCGTAAAATGTTTCAGCTAGACAGTCTCTGGATATTTTACGACGAAGATGGAGATACATTGCAGGCCATCGATTATCTCAATGGTAAGAAAAACGGGTACATGAAAACCTGGTTGTATAAAACCACTGAGGACAAAAAAACGGGTGGGATGGTGTCAAAAGAATTATATCTGAATGATGAAAAGCAAGGAATGTCATATTATTACGAAGATGGATATTTATTTAGGGCCATACCCTATCGCGACGGTAAAAAGCACGGTTTAGGTAAAGAGTTTGAAAAAGACGGCAGGGTAGTGGTTTTATTGGAATATGCCAACGATTTTCTCATCAACCGTGAAAGAATTAACCGCTATGATGAAACGGGTAAAAAACAGGGCGTTTGGAAAGAATTTTATCCTAACGATATTATTAAAAATGAAGTCGTTTACCGCAACGATACCATAAATGGCTTTGTACGCGAATTCGATAAGTCGGGCAAAATCACCGTTTATCAGAAATACGAAAAGGGTCAGCCTATTGTGATGGATGCTGCCGATACTTTACAGCGTTCCCGTTTTGTGGAAGAGTATTACGAAACGGGTCAGATAAAATTCCGCGGGGGTTATTACGACGATAAACCTGTGGGTATGCATAAGGAATATAGTGTTGATGGGCAAGTTATTATGGGCAAGGAATATAATAACGAAAACATGTTGATTGCTATGGGTGCTTTGGATGTCAACGATAAGAAACAGGGCAAATGGCAATATCTTTACGAAACGGGCGAAGTGAAAGCCGAGGGGAATTTTAAAGACGGTAAAAAAACGGGCGAATGGATTTTTTGGTATCCAGATAAAACGACAGAACAAAAAGGAAGATATGCCTCCGATCGACCTACGGGTGAGTGGAAATGGTATTTCCCCGGAGGAAAACTTTGGCGTGAAGAGCTGTACGAAAGAGGAAAAGAAGACGGCAATTTTGTAGAATACGATACCACAGGCAATGTGGTATTAAAAGGACAGTACATTGAAGGCGAGAAGGATGGCGCATGGTATTATCATTCCGGAGATCATACCGAAGAAGGAAGTTATCAGGATGGTCTGATGGAAGGCGTGTGGAAGCATTATTTTTTGAATGGGAAACTCTTTTTCGAGGGAAAATTTGTTCAGGGTCAACCTGATGGCAAACATATCTGGTATTACGAAAACGGAAGAAAAAAGGAAGAAGGAAACTATGTTTTGGGATCACGCGAAAAAAAATGGATTAAATACGACGCAGAGGGATTACCCTATCTGATCATACTTTTCAAAAATGATCTGGAGTATAAAATTAATGGTGCAAAAATAAACTTACAGCGGTAAATGAGGCGTGGGCTCGTAATTTTCCTTTTCTTTTTGATTTCTACGTATGGATATTCGCAGCTGATGGATTCCATTAAAGTGGCTTTGAAATCAAAACCCAAGATTACTTTTCGTTTCGACAACAGGCATTCTTTTGTTTCTACAACAAAGTCGAAAATAAACGCCATTAAAATCGGGGCTGAATATGCCTATGTTTTTCGCATGGGTATTGGATACAATCAACTTATTTCAAATGTCGAGAGAAAAGAGGTTCTGCGCAACGACGGAATACCCTATGATACCGTAAATTCATCTCTTAAGTTGTGGTATTTGAGTTTTTATAGCGAATATGTTTTTTTTAGGACCAAAAGATGGGAATTTAGTGTGCCGCTTCAATTAGGCGCCGGATATTCGAAGTTTAATTATACATACAACAACGAAAAATTTACCAATCGCCGGCACTTTATTGCCAATTATGAAGCGGGTATAACGGGGCACTACAAACTGATTCCTGGACTCGGCGTTGGGGCGGGAATTGGTTATCAGTTAATGCTGATAGATAATCCGGCTATTAATGAGAATTTTAATACGCCCATTTACTCGTTTAAGATAAAATTGTTTTTGGGCGAACTTTATCGCCTAGCGATGGGGAAGAAAGAGCCTGAATGACATGGGGTTTATCCCTTACCTTCATTGTGAGACTTGACGCATCCCGATTCCGAGGCTTCGGAACTCGGGAGGTCGTGACGTGGCGATCTCAGAGGGGAGGAAAGTGTGTAGAATTGCAATGAATTATGTGCGATCCGGTGTTTCATTTTTGTGATTACAATTTTGAGATTATGGATATTCGACAATGCAATAACATAATATATTGTTTGACTGCGAATTCCGGAAAGACGCTGGTTTTATTTTTGCCACAGATTTACACAGATAAATCCGCATATAAAAATTAACACAAATGTAATACTGAACACCGCCTACTGCTGCTGCCAACTCCTTACTTCTTCCTCATTACCATCCACCCATCTCTGATAGGCCATATCATGTTTTCTACTCTGGGATCGAGTTGAATCATGTCGTTAAATTCAATCAATGCGCGGGTTTGGGGATCGCGGGTTTCCTGTTCAAGAATTTTATGACTCCATAGTACATTATCAGCAATGATGAAACCTCCGGGGCGGACTTTATCGATCAGAATATTGAAATAGTCGAGGTACTCGCGTTTGTCGGCATCCATAAAAACAAGATCAAACATTTCGGTAAAGCGAGGGATAATATCCAGAGCATCACCAAAATAAACGTTCACTTTATTATCTACATTGGCTTTTTGGAGGTATGCGTTAATCATTTCTTCGAGTTCGGGATTGCTTTCTATGGTAAAAACCCGTCCTCCAGGAAGTAGTCCTGCCGCCAGACAAATAGTTGAATATCCTGTAAAAGTGCCAATTTCTAGTATCAGCTGAGGTTGAATCATCTGGCTGATGAAACGCAATGCCATACCCTGAAAATGACCAGAGCACATTTGAGGGTTATAAATACGGGAATGAGTTTCGCGATGCAGCTCTTTTAAAACTGCGGGTTCTTCTGTCATATGCTTGAGTATATATTCTTCGATGTTTTTCATTAGTAGTACTTAAGGAAAGAGAGATTTTCCGGAACAAGTATTGAAGCCGCTTCTATGATATCGACGGCAGTAATTTCCTCAATTCTTTCACGTATTTCGTTCATCGAAAGAACCTGATTATAATTCAGATAGGTTTTTCCCATCCCCATCAGTTGTGTTTCGGGACTTTCGAGCGAAATATAAAGTTGTCCGATAAACTGAGTTTTGGCCTTTTTGAGTTGAGGGTCGCTGATTTTTTGAGTATAGAGTTTTTTCAATTCCTGTAATATCAACTTCTGGCTTTTATCGAAATGGTCTGTTTCGGCACCGAAATAGATGGCAAAACTACCGGTATCACTATAAGGTGAGTAAGAGGATTCGATATTATAGACCAATCCATTTTTTTCACGGAGCTGGAGATTAAGTCGGGAGTTCATACCCGGGCCTCCCAGTATATTGTTTAAAAGCTGAAAAGCATTACGGCGTTTGTCGTGATAATGATATGCGGTAGTTCCAATAACGCAGTGAATCTGATGTGTTTTTTTTCTTTTTTCTACCGACTGCGGCTTTAGTGCAGTAAACAGAGGTCTTGTAAAAATTCTGGGATTGTTAGGAATACTGCCAAAATACTTCTCGAACCAAAAAAGAATTTTCGAAAAGTCGACGTTCCCCATACAACAAACAACGATTTGATCGGTATTGTATTTTGCTGCGATAAAGTCTTTTATTTCTTGCAATCCGATTTTTTTCAACGATTTTTCTGTGCCCAGAATATTTCTACCAAGAGGATGTCCATCATACAGAATTTCTTCAAAATCGTCGAATATCTGTTCTGCCGGACTATCTTTATACGAATTTATCTCATCTATAATGACTTCCCGTTCTTTTACGATTTCTTTTTCTGGGAAAATACTGTTGAAAATAATGTCTGAAAACAAATCAAATGTTCGTTCAAAATATTTTGCAGGAAAAGCGGCAAATAGATTAGTATCTTCTTTAGTTGTAAAGGCATCTACCTCACCTCCGACATCTTCTAATCGACTGAGAATTTGCCATGCTTTTCTTTTCTGAGTGCCTTTAAAAATCAGGTGTTCAATAAAATGCGAAATACCATGCTCCTTGGGTGCTTCGTCTCGGGTACCGGTATTAATGATGACAGCCATATAAGCAACATCGCTGTTTCTGTGCATGTGAATCAGCCGGGTTCCGTTAGACGAAGTATGAGTATTGATTTTTTGCATAAGGCGCAAAGGTATCATGTTAATCAGTATCTTTTTACTTTTTTACACGAACATTCAGAAATATTCAATCAACGAAAATATTCCTCCTTTAAACAAATAGAAATCAGTTAGGCATAGCCTTTGAATAGACATTATAACCACGAAAATATTTCATCAAATGAATATTGCTTTTATTTTTTCATGGCTTTTTTATCATTAATTTGTATATTCGAGCGAAAATCAATCATCAGAAATATGAAAAGATTATTTATTCCCTTACTTGTAATACTCATGACAAGTCTAGGATTGCAAGCGCAGGATTCAACGCTTGTTGTAGCCGAAAATCAGGAAGCTGAACTTGCCTATAACAAAGGGATTGAAAATGTAAAAATAAAGAATTTCCAAGAAGCCCTTACGAATTTTAATGAGGCGATATCTCTTAAAAACGATTTTGCAAAAGCCTATTTTAATCGTGCCGGGGTAAAGAAAGAACTGAATAAGTACAGTGATGCGGTAGCCGATTATAATGCTGCTTTGCAGTATGATCCTACGATGATTTCGGTTTATTATCTGAGAGGAAGAACCAAGCACCTTTCTGGTGATAATGCAGGTGCATTGGAAGATTATACCAAAGGAGCAGAACAAGGAGTAAAAGAAGCTTTATTGTTTTATTATTCAGGCGTTATTAAATTCCAAAATGGTGATTTTGAGAATGCACTGACTGATTTTAATTTGGCTATTAATGCCGATTCTAAGCTGGCTTTGGCCTATAACGATCGCGGAAGTACTTACCGTAAATTGGAAAAATATGATGAATCTATTAGCGACTATAAAGCCGCTATTCGCATTGATTCAAAACTCGATTTTGCATGGAATAATCTGGGTAGTGTATTAAGACGCAAAGACAAACAGGATGATGCTATTGAAGCATATTCAGAAGCCATTAAAATCAACAAAGATTATTATATTGCTTACAACAATCGCGGAAGTGCCAAATACGAAAAGAAAGACTATGCAGGCGCTATAAAGGATTTTGATCAGGCTATAAAAATTAAAAGTGATTATATGCCTGCCATGAATAATATGGCTTCCGCAAAAATGAAATTAAAAGAATACAAAGCAGCTGTAGATATCTTTAATCAGATTATTGATAAGGATCCCAAATACGGTTATGCTTACCTTAACAGAGGCATTGCCAAAGAAGAACTCAGATTGCAGAAAGAAGCTTGTGCCGATTGGACCAAAGCCAAAGATCTGGGAATTCAGGTAGCCAATATTTATTTACAGGAATGTAACTAAAAGAAAGAGATGTTATGAAAAAGTTGTTAGCTATAGTATTTGCATTTGTTGCTTTTACTGCATATTCACAGGAAGTTGAAATCAGTAAAACAGATATTCCCAATAAGGACGATTATAAAAAAGCCAAAACAGAGCTTAAGGCAGCAGAGGAACTTTATCTTATGGGAAGAGGTGGTTATCGCAGGGCCTTGGATCATTATCTCGAAGTTCATCGTTTAGTTCCTAATAACGCCCTTTTAAACTACAAAATTGGTAACTGTTATCTGTATTCTATTCAGAAGCCTAAATGTCTTGAGTATTACGAAAAAGCCTTTAAGGTAAATCCGGGTATTGCGCCTGATATTATTTTAGTAATGGCACGTGGATATCATTTGACGATGCAATTAGATAAAGCTATAGAGTATTATAAAAAATATATGAATTCATTGGCTCCAAAAGATTTGCAGGCAAAACAAATGATGATAAAAAAATATATTGAAGAATGTGAGTATGGTAAAGAGCTTGCCAAGAACCCCATTCGTGTATTTATTGATAATGCTGGAGGAAGTATAAACACCTCTTATCCTGAATATAATGCTATTATTTCAACCGATGAATCAGTAATGATGTTTACATCCCGCAGAGAAGACACCTATGGTGGTGGAACAGATCCTCAGGATAATCTGTATTTCGAAGATATTTATCTTTCTTATAATGATGGAAAAGAGTGGGGTTTGGCCAAGAATGTTGGTAAGCCGCTGAATACAAGTGATCATGATGCAACTGTAGGCTTAAGTCCCGATGGGCAGAAACTTTTTGTTTTTAATGGTAAAACTATGGGTGGAGAAATTTTAGTATCCGATCTGAAGGGTACTGAATGGACAAAACCTGATGATGGACCAATGAAAAAATTTATAAGTACAGAGTATAAAGAATCTTCTGCGTCATTCTCTTTTGATGGTAAAACCATGTATTTTGTATCCGATCGTGAAGGGGGATATGGTGGATTGGATATTTATACTTCCCGATGGGATGAAAAGAAAGAGCGTTGGGATATGCCCCAAAATATGGGTGCAGCTATTTGTACTCCTTATGATGAGGAAGGGGTATTTATGCATCCCGATGGCAGAACTTTGTATTTCAGTTCCAGAGGTCACCAAACCATGGGGGGGTATGATATTTTTAGTACCACATTAGGGGATGATGGAATATGGGGTGATCCTGTTAATTTGGGATATCCTTTGAATACACCCGATGATGATGTCTTTTTTGTTATTAATGCCAGCGGTAAAAGAGGTTATTTTAGTTCCGTTCGTGATGATGGTTTTGGTGATTATGATATTTACAGAGTGACTTTCCGCGGACCAGAAAAACCTCCTGTTTTACAAAATGAAGACAATTTACTTGCGCAGGTAGCTCCCGTTTCTGAAGTAGTGATTGAAGATGCCGTTGAAATTAAAACCACTCGTCTGACCATACTTAAAGGAACGATTAAAGATGGAATAACACTACAGGCTCTTCCGGCCACTATTGAAATTGTGGATAACGAGAAAAACGAAGTGGTCTCCATTTCCTCTTCTAACAGTTCTACTGGCAAATATCTTGTCTCACTGCCTTCAGGAAAGAATTATGGTATTGCGGTAAAATCCGAAGGATATCTTTTCCATTCAGAAAATTTTGAAATACCGGCAGCAACGAATTATCAGGAAATCACCAAAGATATTATGTTGTACAAGATGGACGTGGGTACCAAAATTGTACTCAAAAACATTTTCTTCGATTATGCCAAAGCAACATTACGTCCTACATCATTTGCAGAGCTTGACAGGTTGTTGAAACTACTCAACGATTTTCCCACCATGCGTATAGAAATATCTGGTCACACCGACAATCAGGGTTCACTGACCACCAACGAAAAACTTTCACTCAATCGTGCTAAAGCGGTGGTCGATTATCTTATTGGTAAAGGGATTGCTGCCAGTCGACTTGAATCAGCAGGGTATGCCTTTAAGCAACCCATTGCTTCTAACGATACGGAGGACGGTCGTCAACAAAACCGTCGCGTTGAGTTTAAAGTATTGAGCAAGTAATAAACATTCATCTAAGTTAAACCGGCAGGAGTCATCTTGCCGGTTTTTTCATTACATTTACCCCCTGTTTATGTGTGGTATAGCTGGAACATATGGATTTGACCCAACGGGTGTGGCAGAAGTGCTATGTGAGCGGCTGCGGCATCGCGGTCCGGATGCTTCGGGATCTTTTGTGCATCATGATGTGGTGCTTGCTCATACGCGTCTCAGTATTATCGATCTCACCCAAGCTGCCAGTCAACCGATACATTCTGCTTGCGGGCGTTACGTTATGGTCTATAACGGCGAGGTCTATAATTTTACTGAGTTAGCTGCTGAGATAAGGAAAGAGAAACCCGATCTGACATTCAAATGCCGTTCCGACAGCGAAGTTGTTCTAGAAGCTTTTGTCTTGTGGGGAGAGGATTTTGTAAATCGTTTAAACGGAATGTTTGCCTTTGCTATATATGACAAACAAGAGGAAAAACTCTTTCTTTTTCGCGACAGATTGGGTAAAAAACCACTATATTATTTTCAGCAAGGGAAAAAGTTTGCTTTTGCTTCAGAGTTGAAAGCCTTGACTGCTTTGCCTTTGGACAAGGGTGGATATAGTCACGAAGCCATTCGGGCTTATTTGCATATGGGTTATATTCCCGAACCTTTTTCTATTTGGCAAAATATTCACAAGTTTCCCAAAGCTTCTATGGGAATATTGTCGGGATCAGAATTGACGATTAAACCATACTGGAATCCTGAAAGGGCTATCAGGTCGGAGAGAAGTCCTCTTACAACTCAAATGGAGCAGAATTTTGAGTCACTGCTTAAGGATGCAGTTAAAAAGAGGCTGATAAGTGACGTGCCTTTTGGTACATTTTTAAGTGGCGGAACAGATTCCAGTCTTATTACAGCCTTGGCTGCTTCGGTTTCCGACAAACCCATCAATACATTTACGATAGGTTTTGAGGATAAAGAAAAAGATGAGTCGTTGTTTGCATCCGAAATAGCCAGATTTCTGGGCACAAAACACGAAACTCTTTTTGCCACAGAAAAGGATGCGTTGAAATTGGTACCTGATATCCTTGATTGCTACGACGAACCTTATGCGGATAGTTCTGCTATTCCTTCTATGCTGGTGGCTGGATTGGCCCGTAAACATGTTACGATGGCACTCACTGGTGATGGGGGAGATGAACTTTTTCTGGGTTATGGCGCACATCTTTGGTCGGAACGCCTGTCAGGCGGAGCTTATAAGATGTTTAAACAGCCGCTTTCTTATATGTTTTCACGTGGAACATCGCGCTATAAAAGGATATCCGAGTTACTGAAACTCAACGAAAAGACCCACTTTTCAGCCCACCTATTTTCGCAAGAACAATATTTGTTATCGGCAATAGAGGCTGAGGCTATACTAAACCCCTTATTTCGAGGAAGTATTCCCCTATACCCTCTTCCCCCTTATACCTCCATTCTTTCCCCCGCCGAACGTCAGGCATTTTATGATCTGGTAACTTATCTTCCCGATGACCTGTTGGTGAAAATGGACAGAGCCTCCATGCGGAATTCGCTCGAAACCCGCGCCCCCCTGTTGGATTATAGAATTGTAGAAAGTGCTTTGGGAATGCCGTATGAGGCAAAAATAAACGGTGGCACGACAAAATATTTGCTAAAAAAAATATTGAACAAATACGTTCCCAAAGAACTAACCGAACGGCCTAAAAAAGGTTTTTCTGTTCCTATGAGTCGGTGGCTAAAAGGTCCCTTGAACGAAATGCTACATCATTACCTGGCGCCGGAGACATTGAAAAAGTCGGGAATTATGGACGAAAAGCGGGTAGGAGAGTACTTTCGTCGTTTTGAGCAGGGCTATGATTATTATTATAACCGTCTTTGGCAAATCATGATTTTACAGATGTTTCTGGAGAAAAATGAGCAATAAACCTCACATATTATATATCACTTACGATGGGCTAAGTGATCCTCTTGGCAAATCGCAGATATTGCCCTATATCAAAGCATTATCTAAAGCCGGGTATCGTTTTACTATCCTTTCGTTTGAGAAAAAACAGCGGATTGAACTTGAAAAAACCCGCATCGAAAAAGAATTGCAGGAATACGATATCAACTGGCACTATGCTTTATTTACTTCTTTTCCTCCTTTTTTTTCGAAAATAAAGGATATCATAAGCCTATACAAAATCTCGCGTAGAATTGCAGAAAAGGATAAAATAGATGCGGTACATTGTCGTAGTTACGTGGCTTCTCTGGCAGGATTAAACTTGAAGAAAAAGAAGGGAATTCCCTTTATTTTTGATATGAGGGGTTTCTGGGCCGATGAGCGGATTGAAGGAAATATTTGGAATGGTAAAAATCCACTTTTTCGCAGGGCCTATCATTATTTTCTGAAAAAAGAAAAACTGTTCTTCGAAATTTCTGATGCTGTTGTATCGCTCACATATAAAGGGATAGAGGTTGCTGAAAAAAGATATAACCGAAGTTTTTCCGATAAAGCCTTTGTCGTCAGAACCTGTACCGACACAACCATTTTCAACGTTAAGAATTGTACAGTCGAAAGTCGGGCAAAGTTCCGAAGTCAAATAACGAAAAATAACGACGCCTTTGTCTTGGTCTATGCGGGCAGTACCGGTACCTGGTATATGATGGAAGATATGTTTCGCTTCTTCGAAAAGTTTTTACAACACAAGCCCGGTGCTATTTTTCTGATATTAACCCAGACCCCCGAAGCCGAAGTTCGTGTATTTTCAAGTAAAATTCCGGCAGAAAATGTTGTAGTAAAATCAGTGGAATACGGTGAAATGCCTCAATGGCTCCATGCCTGTGATGCGGGTATTTACTTTATCAGACCTTTGCTTTCCAAACAAGCTTCGACAGCAGTCAAAACCGGCGAAATGGCAGCTTGTGGCTTACCGGCTGTGGTGAATGCCATAGGCGATATGGAAATGCTGTTTAAAAACTATCAGATGGGCATAATGGTCGGCGATTTATCGGATGCATCTCTGGAAGAAGCTGCCCGTAAATTGTCGTTAGAAAACATTCCAAGAGCAGAGTTTCCCCCCGAATTTAGTCTGGATGCCGGGGTGGAGAAATATAAAGAAGTGTATTCTTTTGTAAGCAAAACTGGTTCGTCGGGGGACGAACCAGATAATCAAAAAGATTAAACCATGAATAAAACTCCCACTCTTTCCGAATTACAAGTCCTAACCGACAACTGGATTAAAACAACGGGTGTTCGTTATTTTAGCGAGCTCACCAATATGGCGATACTGACCGAAGAAGTAGGGGAGTTGGCTCGTATTATGGCCCGAAAATATGGCGATCAGTCGTTTAAAAAAGGGGAAGAAAACCTGAACGAAGCCGAAGAAATGGCCGATGTTTTATGGGTGTTGATTTGTTTGGCCAATCAAACGGGCGTTGATCTAACAAAGGCCTTTCTGGAAAAGCATGAAAAGAGGGTAGTGCGGGATAAAGAACGACACAAAAATAATCCCAAACTGAAGTTGTAAAGAGTTATTTGAAAATATAGCCTATCTGCAGTCCTGCAGTCATAGTCATAGGGAAGCCATCAGAAAGATAAATACAACCACCGTAATTTGTAAAGCCGTAATCGGGGATTAAAACTACTTTAACCTTTTTTTTGACAATTCGTAAGTTACTTAGAATTATTCTAATTAAATTTGCACAAAAGAACTACTATGCCCGAATCCGATAATATTATTAATGATGTAACGTCGAGCGAGTACAAGTATGGGTTTATTTCTGATATTGAATCCGAAACTTTTCCAACAGGGATAGACGAGGATATTGTACGATTGATTTCGAAGAAAAAAGGAGAGCCCGAGTTTATGCTCGAGTGGAGGCTGAAAGCTTTTAATCATTGGAAAAAAATGAAAATGCCCGATTGGGCTCACTTACAAATACCCCCTATAAATTATCGCGACATAATTTTTTACGCTGTGCCCAAGCAGTCAGCTAAGTATGAATCGTTGGATGAAATCGATCCCGAAATTAAAGCCACTTTCGACAAATTGGGTATTCCTTTGGAGGAACAAAAAAAACTTTCGGGTGTTGCCGTTGATGCAGTATTTGACAGTGTTTCGGTTAAAACCACATTTAAAGAAGCCCTTTCAGAAAAGGGTATCATTTTCTGCTCCATGAGCGAAGCTGTACAGAATCACCGCGATTTGATCAAACAATATCTGGGCTCTGTGGTTCCTTATACCGACAATTATTTTGCGACATTAAATTCGGCTGTTTTCAGTGATGGCTCTTTTGTTTATATTCCCAAAGGAGTACGTTGCCCCATGGAACTTTCCACTTATTTCAGAATTAATGCATTGAATACCGGGCAGTTTGAGCGTACGCTGATTATTGCCGACGAAGGTGCTTATGTGAGCTATCTGGAGGGATGTACAGCGCCTATGCGCGACGAAAGTCAACTTCATGCTGCCGTTGTGGAAATTGTAGTAATGAAAGATGCCGAGGTTAAATATTCTACTGTACAGAATTGGTATCCTGGAGATAAACAGGGCAAGGGAGGTATCTATAATTTTGTCACAAAAAGAGGTATTTGCAAAGGTGAAAATGCGCGTCTTTCCTGGACTCAGGTGGAGACTGGCTCGGCTGTTACCTGGAAGTATCCTTCCTGTATATTACAAGGAGATAATTCTTACGGAGAATTCTTTTCGGTAGCCGTTACAAATAATTATCAGCAGGCCGATACCGGAACTAAAATGATACATATTGGAAAGAATACAAAGAGCCGTATTGTTTCGAAAGGTATATCAGCCGGTTTCAGTCAGAATAGCTATCGTGGGTTAGTTAAGGTATTGAAAAATGCTACCAATGCACGAAATTTCAGTCAATGCGATTCTCTGTTACTAGGCGATAAATGCGGGGCACATACTTTTCCCTATATTGAAGCGGATAATGCCAGCGCTATTTTAGAACACGAAGCCACAACTTCCCGTATAGGAGAAGATCAGATTTTTTATTGCAATCAGCGCGGAATTAAAACCGAAGATGCGGTTGGATTAATCATCAATGGTTATGCACGCGAGGTTATCAATCAACTTCCCATGGAGTTTGCTGTGGAAGCACAGAAATTGCTGCAGATCAGCCTAGAAGGCAGTGTTGGATAAAACAAAAGAGTTTAAGAAATAAAAAACGAAGATATGTTATCGATTAAGAATCTTAAAGCAACGATAAACGGGAAAGAAATTCTGAAAGGAATTAACCTCGAAATAAAAGAAGGTGAAGTTCATGCTATTATGGGACCCAACGGGTCCGGGAAAAGCACACTGGCAGCCGTATTGGCGGGGAGAAATTTTATGGAGATTACCGAAGGAAGCGTTACCTATATGGGAAAAAATCTTTTGGAATTATCTCCAGAGGAAAGAGCTCATATGGGAATATTTTTAGGCTTTCAGTATCCTATTGAAATTCCTGGTGTGAGTATGGTGAATTTTATGAAAACGGCAGTCAACGAGCAACGTAAATATAAAGGGCTGGAGCCGCTTAGCTCGGGTGATTTTCTGAAAACCATGCGCGACAAAATGACTTTTGTAGATATCGATAGTAAACTTACGGGTCGTTCTGTGAATGAAGGTTTTTCGGGGGGTGAAAAAAAGCGTAACGAAATTTTTCAGATGGCCATGCTGGAGCCAAAACTGGCTATACTTGACGAAACTGACTCGGGACTAGATATTGATGCCTTACGAATCGTTGCCAATGGGGTGAATAAGCTCAAACGACCTGATAATGCTAGCATTGTGATTACTCACTATCAGCGTTTGCTCGATTATATTGTACCCGATGTTGTTCATGTGCTTTATAATGGTCGTATCGTTAAAACTGCCGGCAAGGAGCTTGCTATGGAACTCGAAGAAAAAGGTTACGACTGGATTAAAAATGAATCATAAACCAACCGCTATGAATTCACCTGAAACATCACCTATGATTGAAAAACTCGAACAGGAATTTCGGGTTTTATTAAAGCAAGGCGATCATTTGCCTGAGTGGTTTAATGAGATTCGGCAGAATGCCTTTGATGTGTTTAAAATGACTGGATTCCCAGCTAAAAAAGACGAGAACTATAAATATACTTATCTCGAACCGCATATTACTCCTTCATATCAAATTCCAGCGCATCCGGTTACAATTAAAATAGATGAAAAAGAAATTTTTAAATGTGATGTTCCTGAGCTTAATACTAACCTTGTACTTCTGATTAATGGCTTTTTTTACGGAAAGGAAAGACTGAAAAAATTGTCAAGTGGAGTTATTTGGGGAAGTCTTAATGAGGCCATTTTGAAATATCCTGATTTAGTTGAAGCCCAATATGGAAAGCATTTATCACAAATGAATGATCCTATGGCCGAGCTCAATTTGGCAATGTCTCAGGATGGTTTTTTTATTTATTTGCCGGATAATACGGAGATGGATGCTCCTATACAGATTATCAATATAGCGTTGAATGAGGATGAACAGTTTATTTCTACTCATAATTTGATTATTGTAGGACAAAACAGTCATGTTAAATTAGTTCTTTGTGATCATAGTCTTTCGCCTCAGAGATTTATTATGAACTCTGCCTCGGAAGTTGTGGCAGGAAAAAATGCACGGATCGAGTTTTCCAAACTACAGAATTCGCATAATCATTCAGTACAAGTATCTTCAGTATCTGTTTCTCAGGATGAAGGAAGTAACGTAATAAGTAACTACATTACTTTGCATGGAGGAATCATCAGAAATAATTTGTTGGTGAATCTCAATGGTAAAGGAGCTGTTAATGATGCGTCGGGCTTATATATTGCCGATAAAATGCAGCATATCGACAATTTTGTGCAAATACAACATCAAAGTCCAGAATGTCATAGCACACAGCTATATAAGGGAATACTTGACGACATTTCCATGGGCGTTTTCAGTGGAAAAATTTTGGTTGCTAAGGATGCTCAGAAAACACAAGCCTTTCAGACGAATAAGAACATACTTTTGACATCCGATGCAAAGGTGAGAACAAAGCCACAGCTCGAAATTTATGCCGACGATGTAAAATGTTCGCATGGTGCAACTGTCGGACAAATTGATGAAGAAGCCTTGTTTTATCTCAGATCCAGAGGCATAGACAATAAGGAAGCCCGGTTGATGTTATTACATGCTTTTGCGCATGAGGTGATGAAGAAGATTTCTATTGATCCTTTGCGCGATAGATACGATGAGCTGGTAAACAAGAGATTACGCGGAGAATTGAGCCGGTGTAATAATTGTGCTGTTAATTGCGGGTAGATTTAATTATGGGTTTTTACCGGTAAATCGTAACCAGTTTATTTTCAAATAAATATTTGGTAACAACTTTATTCTTTCAAGTGACTTATAGCTAGGCACATGATAAAATATTGTGTTAATTTTGCCCCATTATGAGTCAAAAATCCAAAGCAGCGGTTATTTCCATCTATTCGAATACCAGCTTGATTATTATCAAGGTTGTTGCCGGAATATTAAGTGGGTCTGTCAGTATTATTTCCGAAGCATTACATAGTGCGTCGGATTTGTTGGCTTCCTTCATTGCTTATTTTTCAATCAAGATTGCCGAAAAACCAGCAGACAAAGACCATCCTTTTGGTCATGGAAAGTTCGAGAATGTTTCTGGAGTTATAGAAGCGCTACTAATTTTTGTTGCTGCTGGCTGGATTATCTATGAGTCGGTTCATGCAATAATTAACCCCAAAGAGCTCGAACAAATGGGGTTGGCAATAGTAATCATGTTGATTTCATCAGTTGTCAATTTTTTTGTGAGTCGTTATCTATACAAAGTAGCTAAACAAACCCGGTCTGTAGCGCTGGAGGCCGATGCCCTGCATTTAAAAACAGATGTTCTTACAGCCGCAGGCATTGGTATTGGACTTATAATAATTTGGTTAACAGGCTATACTTTTCTCGATCCCATTATAGCCATATTGGTTGCACTTTATATTTTGTATGAATCGTATCTGCTTCTGAAAAAAGCATTTCAGCCACTTACAGACATTGCTCTTCCGAAAGAGGAAATAGCGTTAATAGAAGAGATTATTAATTCGCATAATTTGATGTTTCATGGACTCAGGACAAGGCAGGCAGGGCAGTTCCGCTTTGTTGAATTTCATTTGGAAATGAATAAAGATGCAACATTGATGGAAGTGCATGATATATGTAATCTTATTGAGAATGAGATTGAAGTCCGTCTAGAAAATACAGAAGTTACAATACACGCTGAACCCAGAGAAGATGAGTCAGATAAATAATCAGATTACAGTTGTCATTGCAGCCGGAGGACATGGTTCTCGCTTTGGTTCGGAAATTCCCAAGCAATTTGCTTTGCTTGATGGGAAACCCGTCATGATGCATACGTTAGAAGCGTTTTATCGGTTTGATTCAAAAGCATTGTTGATAGTATCCCTTCACTCCGACAGTATAGATTACTGGAAAGAATTATTACAAAAGTATAACGGATGTCCGGAACATATTGTAGTTGAGGGAGGTAAAACCCGCTTTCATTCGATAAAAAATGCATTGGCGCATTGTCCTGATGAGGGCTTAGTGTTAATTCATGATGCCGTAAGACCGTTAATTTCGTCCGAGGTGATTTCGAGAGTTACTGAAATGGCTCATCAAAAAGGAAATGCTATTCCGGTTATGCCTGTTATAGACTCTGTTCGCTTATTAGATGGCGAGAATAGTTCTGTCCTCGATCGCAGAAAAGTTGTGAAGGTACAGACCCCGCAAGGGTTTAGAGCAAATATTATTAAAGAAGCATACCAGCAGGAATATCAAGCGGAGTATACCGATGATGCCTCTGTTGTAGAAGCTACAGGAAAAAAAATATTTTTGGTAGACGGAAGTGAAAACAACATCAAGATTACAGTGGGAATGGATTTGATGTTGGCGGAAGCGATTTTAATGGCAAGTAAAAAATAAGTTATTTCACAAATTAGTTGTAATTTGCATCCGAAAAGCCGGATTATGACCTTACTTTCTGTAATTATTCCTGTATACAATGAAGAAGAGCTTGTGGTTGAATTGGTTCAACGACTTCAAAAATCGTCATTACAAGTAACAGAAACTTACGAGTTGATTTTTGTCAACGATGCTAGCAAAGATAAAACATTGTCGTTATTGCTGGAAGAGCATAAAAAGGATGGTCGTGTTAAAGTACTCAATTTGTCGCGCAATTTTGGACACCAGGCCGCTTATACGGCGGGTCTTAATTATTCCAAAGGCGAGTATACAGTGATGCTGGATGGCGATTTACAGGATCCACCTGAATTAATTCCTGAGATGTATGCAAAAATGAAATCCTCGGGTGCAGACATTGTTTATGGTAGAAGGACTGATCGTAAGGAGTCATTGTCAAAACGTGCTATTACATGGCTATTTCATAAAATATTCGACCGTTTGAGTAGAAACAATCAGGGTGATGTGGGTAACTTTTGTCTCTTAAATCGTATTGCTTTGGATGCATTTTTAAAACTCAATGAGAAAAACCGATATCTTCCAGGTTTGCGATTTTTTATTGGCTTTAATCAGGATTACGTTGAATATAAGCGTCCAGATCGTAGTAAAGGAAAGGCCAAAATGTCGTTTTGGAAGCTCGTAAAACTTGCTTTTGATGCGATTTTCTCGTTTTCGAAAATCCCAATTCGCATTGCGTTAATATTGGGTATATTGGGGATCATTATTTCACTTACCGGTATAGGTATTGTAGTCTATAAGAAGATTATTGGTGTAGCTATTACGGGTTGGACTTCTACTATGTTAAGTATCTACTTTCTGGGAAGCGTTCAGTTGTTGTTTTTAGGTATTTTGGGCGAGTATATATTCCGCATATACAAAGAGACGCAAAATCGCCCTGTGTACATCGTTAAGGAGTTTTGGGAGTAGTTGTTTTTTTCTCTTCTTTTTCCCTATTGTATTTTCGTATAATTATAAACAAGCTGGCCATTAAAAAGGGTATTAAGGGAATTTTATATCTTACAAGGGCTCCGAAGTTGGCGGTTGAAATTCCAACAAAGAAGGCAAAAGAAAAGGCAAAGACTAAAGAAAAGATAACGAGTGAATTATCAAAAGTAGTTTTTAACATATAACTTAATCCAACTTTGTATACAGCTGTGAATGACAGAACTATAACATAAAAAAATAAAAACAAGATAATAGTGTTTTCAATTCCTGAAATAAGCATAATTGGATTCCGACATTCCCAAAGAAAGGGTCTGAAGATTCCTGCAATCATAGCTGCAGGCGCTTTGGCTAATACCCCTGGTATGGTTGGTTCAAATTTTCCAATATCAAAGGTATTGCCACCGTAATAGTCTTTAACTAAGTCTTGTTGCATAATTACAATTTTATTGAGCATGGCATCCACAGAGCTATAATCTCCACCCAGTGAACTGCCCATTTTTGTAATTAAAAAGACCCCGCTAAACAGGATAACGGCTATAAGAAAAGGGATAAATGTATACTTTACAATAATATTTTTGGTTATTTTCAGATAATGATGAGCAACCATAATAGAGCATCCAGAGATGGCAGCAAAAAAGATATAAGGTTTTAATGATAGTAATACATATGTACTAATGAGGAGGGCAAAAAGATGAAATCCTTTTTTTTTCTTTTTAAAAAAAAGATAATAGATACTTACAATAAACCATGCGGCTGCACATATTGTATAAGAATCTTTTAAAATTCCAGACCCCCAGAAAAACACAGAAGGCATAAATAATATTGCAATAGCAATACTTTTCTGAATTTCCTGAAAATTTTCTCGGAACAATAAAAATAATCTCCAAATTCCCGTATAAGTAATAGTTGCAACAAGCATAGTCGTTACCATAAAACTGTTCATTCCAATAAATGCGAGTATGCTTGTGAATCGTAAAACAGAAAAAGACTGTGGATCTGATCGATATTGTGGCCAACCAGTAGAAGAATCAAAGACACTTATGTTTTCTGGAGTAAGATGTCCTGTGAGGAGAGAAAAATAAGTTGAAAAATCCCCCTTAACTAATATAAGTTTATTAATAGCTACAGTAGATTCAATATATGCTACTGTATCTCCCCCGTTGTAATAAAAGCAATAAACGAGAACTACACAAATTCCTCCTATAACTTTAACCATTAAACCTGAGACAAAATATTTGTATTCTGGATTTTTCTCAATTTTCTTATTTTTAATAATTACTGCAATAATCAATATGACCAGAAGGTATAACCCGGGTAATACAAAATCATATATAGTTAAAAACTGCATTTGCTATATTATTCTGATTTTTTGCAAAACTTTTTCATACAACCAATTTATAAAAAATGCTGCAGAAAACAATAACAGTATATCTGCATGTAAAAAATACCGAATTTCAATATTTCTCATTTGTGGTGATCCACCCCAGCATAAGGTTACATACAAAAGAACGACAAAGGAAAGCAACATAATATAGTAGTAGTTTTTCTTTCTTGCCATTAAAAAAATGCCTAATAGACCTAAAAGGAAGAGAACTGTTCTATATAAGAAGAGAATGGATGCAAATTTTCTGACAGAAGTATCTTTTTTATATAAAGAGTTTTTGAAAATAGCTTTAGATAAATTATCAAATGGTACTGATAAATAATAGTTAACTGGATTTAATTTCTTTTGATGATTTCTAAGAATTTGAAAAATATCAGAGATTTCTTTTGTACAAGAATTTTCCACAGCAATAGTATCTTGCCAATATCCATTCCATTGTGAAAATCCACTTCCACAGTGTTTTGATAGAAACACAGCTTTCTCAAGTAATAACGAATCTTCTTTCGAAACATATGCTTCTGAAGGCCATTGGGTAGGTGTGTTTTTAATAATAGAAGTAAATTGAGGTTCCCAATCTGATTTAACGGAAAAGGTGTATTGCATAAAGGATATTACGTCTACATTCCAGTTTTTAATGCCCCTTAAGTCTTGAGTTAATACAATTTTGTTGTGATTTATCAGATTTCTTATTGGCCAAATACCATATGATATTATAAGAGCTATTGTAAAATATATAAGTGAAGTACTAAAGAATTTTCTTTTAATAGCAATAATCGTTAGGGCAAAAATGGGAACTAAAAACATAAGCTGAGGCCTGAAAAGAATTCCAATTCCTAAGAAAATGCCCGCTAAAAAATAATCTTTTGTGGGGTTTTTTAAAAGAAAAAAAAGACTCAAAAGCATAAGGAATACACTGGCAGATTCAGAATAAACAACAGGGTTCCAGACGATTACGAAAGGATAAAGTGCGTACAAGAAGGATGAAGTTAGTGCAACTGATTTGTTGTTAAATATTCCAATAGCAATTCGGTAAATTAACCATATAGAAACAACATCCAAAAAAATCTGAATATATGCAATTACTGGATATACAGATTCCCACTTTCCAAGTATCAGCCAGAAAAAACCAAGAAAAAAAGAATAACCAGGCATTCTTCCAAAGTATCCATATTCGTGATCTGGATTTACAGTGAAACTTCCTGTTTGTACAAGGTTTTGAAAAGATATTGCCCAGGCTTGTGTATCTCCGTCTACATATATGTTTGGGCGATTGTAATATGCTTCAGCAAAAAAGAAAATAATTATTAATCGGGCAATTATTCCAATTACTATTATTAAATTTATAATCGAAAAATATTCAATACGCTTCACAGAAGATGATTTAGAAGCAAAGCTAATACAAACATTTTTATTTTAGTTCTATTTAGAACTTTCAAAAAACATTTTATTTTGTAGATAATTAGGAATATATCTATAGTAAGATAATTTAATTATATTTGGTTTTTGTTTTACAGCGTGAAAGTCTGGAAATGAATAGTTATTTTTACAAACAGCAAAAATGTATTCTTTGTGGTTCAGCTAATATTTTTAATATAAAGGGGTATGAATCAAACCATTTAGTTAAATGTAAGAAATGTGATTTAATATTTGTTAGTAGGATTCCTACTAATGAGGAGTTACTTAATTACTATAATAATTATGCTCAAACAGAAGAAGTATACTTTTCTGAAATTACAAAAAGAAGATATTTAGTATTATTAGATGAATTTCAATCTTATAGAAAGACAAATCGAATACTTGATATTGGGTGCGGGAAAGGTTATTTCCTTGAAATAGCAAAAGAAAATGGATGGGAAGTTTATGGAACAGACATTTCTTTTTCAAATGCGAAAAATGGTTTAAGAAGAGGAATTAATATTATTAATAGTGAGCTTAAAAATGAAATGTTTGTTGATTCATTTTTTGATGTAATTACCTCATTCGAAGTTATTGAGCATATTAATAACCCTCAAAAGGAAATTGGATTAATTAAAAAATATTTAAGAAAAGGAGGCCTTTTTTATTGTACAACACCAAATATTAACTCATTAGCAAGATTTTGGTTAAAGAATTCATATAGTGTATTTGTTTATCCAGAGCACTTAAGTTTTTATTCTAGAAAAACTTTAAAAAGATTATTGTTGGATAATAAATTTATTTCAAAAGGAATTCAGACTACGGGTTTTTCGCTTGCAAGAATGAAATCATCCAAGATTATTAATAATAAAGATATATCTGGAGTTTCTTCAATTGATGAACGAACCAGAAGTCTATTTGAAAAAAATTTGTTTTTAAGAGGGTTTAAAAACTTTCTAAATGGGATATTAAATATTACCGGAACAGGAATTACGATTAAGGGTTATTTTATTAAGAGCTGATCAATAACGTTATAGTAGTATTTATATTTTGCCTTTTTTAAAAAAAGAATAAAAAATGGAAATCAATACTATCAGTGTTGCCGAATAAACTTTTTAAAAAAAGTTTTTAGTGGACGTAGTTTTTGGAATAAATTAATATAGGATTTGTAATGTGTATGCAATCTAATAGGATTGTTCATTATCTGCTCAAAAGAATCTTCCGTGAGGTCAAGCTTTTTAATGAAGAATTCTTTATCTCTTTGTAAAAGAACAGGATCTTTGTATGGTGAGGATTTAATTTCATTTATAGCTTCATCACGTGTAATTTGTCCCGAACAGATTAGTGAAGTCATATGCCCTTTTCGTTTGTCAACGTTAAATTTCGTTGGTAAAATATACCCCTGATAAAATCTTGTAAAAATATTTTCGTAATGTTTTCCACCATAATCTTTCCATTTAAAGTTTCTTTCAAGAAAATCTTTTACTTCAGATTTATTGTAATCAATATAATTAAGGGGAAAGACTATTTTTATTTTTAAAATATTTCTATAATACCAATGCTTAATTGGGCCAATTATAGGATAACTTCTATGTCTAATATTACCATATTTCTTATGTATATCTTTAAGATTTAGTGTATCTAGTTTGTAATGATTAAAATTTGGGGGTAAATATCCTTCGGTTGTAAAATTATGACCAGTAATGATATGTTTTATTTTATGTTTTGCTGCAATTTTATATAATACTGCAACGTAAATGTTATCAAAAGGCAAATCAATATCTAGAACGGAGGCCTTAAAAAAAGAGAGTTGAATATCTTTAATTTCTTCCCAATTAATAACATATGTGAATAAATCTAATTGCAAACTTTTTAACAATGTCTCAATATTTTTTACTGAGATGTCGCTATTCCAACCACTGTCAACGTGAACAACTAAAGGTCTAAGGTTCCACTCTTTTAATAAATATAATAAATAGGAACTATCGACTCCACCACTTATTCCTAATAAACAATCATATTTTCTATTTTGGGCTTTATTTTTAATTATTGCAAGTTGTTCTTGTAGCTTTTCCCATCCCTCAGCTCCCTTAAAAACATTTTTATTTAATAAACTATCATGAACTATGCAGATATCACATACTCCGTTTATATCAAATGAAATATCCGGATAATCAGATGTATCTAAAATACACCTTGAGCAAATTTGATAATCTCTGTTATGGCTCATACATAGTGAAATATTGACAATAATTACTTAACTGGAATAAAGAATGGCTTCTTAAAAACAATATTTTGTTTTGAGTAGGGTATAATTATTTTCATT
>PHDH01000268.1 GCA_002840935.1 Bacteroidetes bacterium HGW-Bacteroidetes-21
GACTTATTTGCAAATTCTGATTTTTTAACTTTGTTAATATTGAGTTGCAATAAAAAGTGCAATTATGTATTATATTTGCCAATATTATGTCGAAGTTTTCTTTCAACAACAAAGTTTCACTTAACACGTACAGGCTGGTAATTATTATTGCCGGGGCTTTGCTATTCATACCTTTTCTAGGCAGGGTGCATTTATTTGACTGGGATGAAATTAATTTTGCAGAAAGTGCCAGGGAAATGTTGGCATCTGGTAATTATTTGACAGTACAAATAGATTTCAGTGCCTTTTGGGAAAAACCCCCATTATTTATCTGGTTTCAGGTTTTAAGCATGAAAGCTTTTGGGGTCAATGAATTTGCGGCGCGTTTTCCAAATGCCATTTGCGGCATTTTGAGTTTACTGACCATGTTCGAAATAGGACGAAAAGTTTATTCTATTCGTTTCGGAATTTTCTGGATGCTAATGTATCTGTCTTCTCTCCTGCCCTTCTTTTATTTTAAGACAGGTATTATTGATCCCTGGTTTAACCTCTTTATTTTTACTTCCATCTTTTTTCTCATTCTTTTTTTTCAAAAGAAAAAGTTGTCGCATCTATTATTATCAGCCTTTCTGGCGGGTCTGGCTGTGATGACTAAAGGGCCTGCAGCAATAATAATTATTGGCATCACACTAGTCCTATTTTTGATTATTAAACGATTCCGCATAGGCATAAAATGGTGGCATCCTTTTCTATATCTTTTAGTGTTCCTTTTCACCGGCGGGTTCTGGTTTATACTTCAGTTCCTGAATGGAAATTCACAACTTATTATTGATTTTATTCTATACCAGATTCGGCTTTTTACAACAGAGGACGCCGGACACGGAGGGTTTCTTTTTTACCATTTTATCATAGTCTTTTTTGGTGTGGCCCCCGCATCTGTTTTGGCACTTCCGTCTATGTTCAAAGCAAACAAGCATGATCTTCCCAATCAGAAAAACGTTCATTTATGGATGCTCCTCCTCTTTTGGGTGGTTATGATACTTTTTACTATTGTAAAGACTAAAATTGTACATTATTCCTCTCTGGCCTATTTCCCCCTTACGTATCTAGCTGCCAGGACTTTATTCTTAATTGATTTTAAACATATCCGCTTCAACACATGGAAAAAAGTACTAATGGCAGTCAATTTTTCAATTCTGGCAATTCTTATTTCTTTACTTCCATTTATTGAGAGTTTTAAATATAAAATCATTCAGAGTGGATATATCAAAGACGACTTTGCCGTAGGAAACCTGATGGCTCAAGCAGATTGGCCTAAACTAATTCCCATATTTTGTATTGCATCTCTTATAGCTCTGTTTATCATTTTGTATCGTATTAAATTTCATTCCGACATCTATAAAATTATTGCTTTATCCGGAATTTATATAACTTTCAATTTAGTAGTAATGTTTAGTATTGCTCCACGAATAGAAGTGTACTCTCAGCAAACTGCCATCAATTTTATTGAAAAATATAAAGGACAGAATGTCTATGTATATCCAGTGGGGCACAAAAGCTTTGCTCATTTATTTTATGCTGAAAAAATGGACAGAGAGGATAACATGCCATGGAACGACGAAATATTCCTTACTGGAAAAGCAAACAAAGACGTTTATATTATCATGAAAAACACCAAAGCAAAAGAATATCTGGAAAAATATCCTGACATTCATGTATTATATGGTGAAAATGGATTTGTATTTGGTATTGTCAAGCAGAAAGGCTTGCAATAACTGTATTTACACCCGAAACAACCTGGTTAATTGCTACGTGAATTTGAGCATCCACTGGAAGAATAATATCTACCCGTGAACCGAATTTAATAAAGCCAAATTCATCCCCTGCCAAATACTCACTATCTTTATTTGCATAGCAAACAATTCTTCTGGCTACGGCGCCAGCAATCTGACGAGCCATCACTTCCTGTCCGCTTAATGTTTTAAAAACAACAGTTGTTCTTTCGTTTTCGGTTGATGACTTGGGATGCCAGGCCACCAGGTATTTTCCCTTATGATATTTGGAATAAGAAACAATCCCTTTTACCGGAGCCCAGTTAATATGGACATTCAATGGAGACATGAACACGGACACCTGAATACGTTCGCTTTTAAAGTACTCGTTTTCTGTAATTTTCTCAATAGAAACAACTTCTCCATCGCAGGGACAAAGTACGGTATTATCATTAACTTCTCCTGAAGACCTCACAGGATAACGAAAAAAATGAAGTATGAAATAAAAAAATAGTCCCAACAAAACAGATACAGTAATATTAATGATCATGATATCACAAAATAACCATACCGGAGTTGAAATAAGGGAAATTAATACCAAACTAAAAACAATTGTATTATTTCCTTCTCTATGAATTCTCATTGTTCAAATATCATTAATAATACAATTCCAAATACAAGTATGCCATAGGTGCTGCAAATAAGACACTATCGAACCTATCAAGCAATCCCCCATGCCCAGGAAGTATACTTCCGGAATCTTTTATACCCACATGCCGTTTAAAAAGTGACTCTACCAAATCTCCGAAGGTAGATGATATCACCACAAGAAAAGCAAAAATCAGCCAATCTGGATATTCCATAAATCCTACAATCCGATACAAAGCATAAGCTGTAATGGGAGTAAAAACAAGACCTCCAAAAAAGCCCTCCCATGATTTTTTGGGTGAAACAGATTTAAACAGTGAATGTCGTCCAATAGTCACTCCAAAAACATATGCCATACTATCATAAATCCAGATAATGGCAAAAAAACTCAACAATAATTCAGGGCTATATAATATTTCTCTTTCGGGTTTAAGAAAGAGGAAATAATTCATAATATTATTAATGAAGTCTATAGAAGTTTCAGCCACCTGTACTTCATCTGGCAGTGCAACATTTCTAAAAATTACAAAATTCAACAACGACATAGGTACTGCGACATAAATCACACCTAAAAAGGTAAGTGAAACATTGGCCAATGGGTTTTTCTTGTACCTATAGAGTTCGTGAACAAAAACGAGAAGTATCAGCGGAATTATAGCGGAAATAAGCTCAGGTGGAGCTATTCCAATTGCATATAAAATTGATATACTGAATACACTCAATCCAATAAGAATACCCATTGGAATATTCGGTCGATTTTGCCTGACCGTAACAAGTCTATAGAACTCATACATCATGAGTCCGGTAACTATCATAAACAGAGGAATATACGCTAAACTGCTAAAAATGGTTCCAAACACAATAACTGCTACAAAAGCAATTCCTGTTATTGATCGTACAAAGAACTTTTTCACTATTCAAACTCTTTAATCATCACTTTTGCATTGCAAAGATCTTCCAGTTTTACATATATTTCGATATCACCTATCATATAGTTGGAATCCTTTTTATTCATTTTCACAGCATCAATACCACCGTTTTTGAGCGTATGCAAAATTAAATCCGAACGAACTTCATCAGTTAAAGTATATACCAATACCCAATTATCATCTTTCTTTGTCATAATTCAGCTTGCTTTTTGATATTCTCCGCATTTTCGGCCATTTCATCACTGGTAAGAACAGGTTCTCCGAAAAGTCTTTTTCCGAAAATCTCTTCTACATCCTCTGTAAATATCACTTCTTTTTCCAACAATCGTTGAGCTAATTTTTTCAATCCCTCTACATGCTCACCCAACATAGAAAGCGCTCTTTTATACTGGATTTCAATAATTTGTTTTACTTCTATGTCAATTATTTCGGCAGTCTTCTCACTATATGGTTTAGTGAAATTGTAATCAGCCTGCCCTGATGAATCGAAATAACTTACATTAGACAGTTTATCACTCATTCCAAAAAAGACCACAACAGAAAATGCTTGTTTAGTTACCCTTTCCAGATCGTTTAATGCACCCGTTGAGATTTTTTTGAAAACAAGTTCTTCAGCAGCACGACCTCCTAATGTAGCACAAATCTCATCCAGAATCTGGTCGTAATTTGTCAATTGCCTTTCTTCAGGTAAATACCAAGCAGCACCCAATGATTTTCCTCGAGGAATAATTGTTACTTTAACTAAGGGACTGGCATGTTCAAGAAACCAGCTTAAAGAAGCATGACCTGCTTCGTGGAAAGCAACAGTTTCTTTTTCTTTGGGAGTCATTAATTTGCTTCTCTTTTCAAGTCCACCTATAATACGATCAACTGCATCTAGGAAGTCCTGTTTTTCGACTAGTTTTTTATCTTTTCGGGCGGCAATCAAGGCTGCTTCATTACAAATATTCGCAATATCTGCGCCCGAAAAACCAGGAGTTTGTTTTGCAAGAAAAGATACGTCCAAACCAGTATCTACTTTTATGGGACGTAAATGAACCTTGAAAATATCAACTCTTTCGTTAAGATCAGGCAATTCGACATGTATCTGTCTATCGAAACGACCAGCTCTAACCAGTGCCCTATCGAGAATATCTGCACGATTGGTAGCAGCAAGAATAATAACCCCACTGTTA
>PHDH01000269.1 GCA_002840935.1 Bacteroidetes bacterium HGW-Bacteroidetes-21
TGCTGATATACTAACCTATACTATCGCAATAACGAAAGTTTTTTTATTTTTATTAGTGTTCTAAATGCGTTTGCCCTGATGATTTCGTATCATTTCTGGAAATATTAACCATATACTGATTTATCTTTTTCAATATTATCTTGCTGATTTAATTATTATTTAGTGTCAGAAGACCATTAAATTCTCGTATCTTGCTAAAGAATGAAATTTTTGTTTTTTGAAAATTTATATTCGAAATATGGTCTGTATTCGCTGCGAGATGGTAGTGAAGTCGGTATTCGAAAATTTGAGTATTAAATATCTCTATGTAAAAATCGGAGAGGCAGATATCTCAGAAAACATTACTGATTCTCAAAAATATCAATTGAGTTTATCTTTAAAAAAAACCGGACTTGAATTGCTTGACGATAAGAAAGGTATGCTGGTTGAAAGAATCAAAAATGCAATTATCGAGCTTGTTTATGTTACCGAAGATAAGATAAGGGAAAATTTATCCGATTTTTTAAGTCATCGGTTAGAATATGATTACACCTATCTCTCTAATTTATTTTCTGAAGTTAAAGGTACTACAGTAGAGCAGTTTTTTATTCAATACCGGATAGAACGAGCAAAAGAATTATTAGTGTACAACGAATTGAGTCTCACCGAGATTTCTTATAAACTTCATTTTAGCAGCGTAGCCCATTTGTCAAGGCAGTTTAAAAAGGTGACAGGTTTAACGCCTTCCCATTTTAAATACCTTAAAAATCTGCGCAACGAAACGCTGGAAAATCTGTGAATTATACAACTTTATAGAAAAGTTGTGCAACACATTATATTTTTTATTGACTTAATTTCGTGCATAAGCATGAAAATAAAAATCTGTATTTCACTCAGATAGTTTCATTGCTTTGTAAAATCATTAAAAAAAAGGAAATGGAAATGTATTATTTGTACTTTGTAGCAATCTTAGGACTGCTTTTTTTATTCGGAATCAAAATCATTAGGCCTACACAGCGTGGATTGATCGAAAGGCTGGGGAAGTATTATAAATTTGCAGGACCTGGTTTTCACTGGATTATTCCTTTTATCGATAGAATTTATCTGGTGAATGTCACAGAGCAGATGATTGATGCTGAACCTCAGGAAATTATTACAAATGATAATCTTAATGCCAGGGTCGATGCCCAGGTATACTTCAGAGTCAAATCCAACGAAGAAAGTGTAAAGGGATCCATATATAATGTGAACAATTATAAATGGCAGATTGTAAATCTTGCACGTACAACACTTCGAAATATTATTGGAACGCTGACGCTTAAATCGGCCAACAGTGAACGTGGAAAAATCAATGCAGAACTTTACAAAACATTACATAACGAGACTCAGAGCTGGGGGATAGAAATTGTAAGAACAGAATTAAAAGAAATTGATCCACCTAAAGACGTTCAGGAAACCATGAACAAAGTGGTGAAAGCTGAAAATGAAAAAATTGCTGCCATTGATTCTGCCACAGCAGCCGAAACAGTTGCTGATGGAATAAAACGTGCAAAAATTAAAGAAGCAGAAGGCTACAAGCAATCCAAGATTTTGCATGCTGAAGGTGAAGCCGAGGCTATCAAACTGGTAAATGAAGCTGCCGATAAATATTTTGTAGGAAATGCTCAGTTATTAAGAAAGTTGGAAGCGATGGAAGCTTCGCTTGAAAATAATACGAAAATAGTTATTCCAACGGGCACCGAACTTGTAAATATTATTGGGGAAATGGCCGGTATTGTCCCTTTAAACAGAAAAAGTGATAAAATCTAAAACCAAATAGTATGTCAAAAGAAAAAGAAGGCAAAGAAAAATCGGTGAAGAAACTACCGACCAAAACGTTAAAGGAAAAAAGAGCAGCTAAACATGCTAAGCGTGATGGAAAAAATCATCTTGAAATTCCAAAATGAAACGAGTCGTTTTTTGTGAATAACAAAAGGATAATTAATAATTAACATAATTGAAAAGCAACATGAAAAAAAACAAAAATTTGGGAATCTATATCGACCATTCCAGAGCTGTCCTTATGGAGATGTCGGGTAATGTTATTGGTGAAAATCATATCCTGTCTGAATTTTCTACCGAAGGAAAAGGTAGTAATTTGAAACAGATTGAGAATTCAGAGCATGATATTGATCTGCGACTTCACTCAAAATATTTTAAGGATATTAGTCATGCAATTCAGGAATATCAGGATGTAATATTTTTCGGTCCCACCGATGTGCAGGTCGAAATACTTAATTACCTGAATCAGGAAAAGCTGACGAAGAATATTAAAATCGAAACCCGAAAGACAGATAGAATGGATGGAACTCAGATGAGGTCATACGTTAAATCGCATTATAAAGTAACTCCTGTTCCCGTAGAAGAAAATGAATAGGATAAAAAAAGCCCTGACGTTTTGTCAGGGCTTTTTTTATTATTCTTCGCCTTCTTCTTCTGATTCGTATGCTTTAAGAAGTTTATCCTGTACATCGGGTGGTACCTGAGCGTATTCTAGGAATTTCATTCCATACATAGCGCGTCCACTGGTGATAGAATTTAAAGAAGTGCTGTATTTATTCATTTCAGCGAGGGGCACTTTGGCTTTAATTTTCTCCATGCCTTTTTCACTTTCCATACCCAGAACCATAGCACGACGGGTTTGAAGGTCGCCCATTACATCTCCCATACAATCGGAAGGTACCCATACTTCTACTTCGTAGATAGGTTCCATAATCTTGGGGCCGGCATTTTTGAACGCTTCTTTAAAAGCGTTACGTCCAGCCAGGCGGAACGAAATTTCATTGGAATCAACGGGGTGCATTTTTCCGTCATATACTGCAACTTTTATATCGCGGGCATAAGAACCGGTAAGCGGGCCTTGTTCCATTTTTTCCATAATCCCTTTCAGGATAGCAGGTAAAAAGCGGGCATCAATAGAACCTCCAACGATACAGTTATAATATACTAGTTTTCCACCCCAGGGTAAATCCTGAACATCTTTTCCACGGACAGAAATATTGATTTCTTTTGTGCCAAATTTATATTTTACAGGATCGGGAGCGCCTTCTACATAAGGTTCAATTACCATATGTACTTCGCCAAACTGACCGGCACCTCCGGTTTGTTTTTTATGTCTGTAATCGGCTTGAGCTGCTTTAGTAATAGTTTCGCGATAAGGAATTTTGGGTGCAACAAACTCAGTTGCAATTTTGAAAACGTTATCAAGATGCCATTTCAAAATATTGAGGTGATGTTCGCCCTGACCAGAAAGTATAATTTGTTTGAGTTCTTTTGAATACTCAATACGGATGGAAGGATCTTCCACATGCATACGGGTTAATGCTTCGCCTAATTTTTCATCGTCAGCTTCATTGATGCAACGGATAGCCGTACGATGTTTAGGTTCGGGCAACTGTACCGACTTAAACTGAATGTCTAATGAAGGAGCATTCAGTGTATGGTTATACTTAGTGTTTTTCAGTTTTACTGTAGCACCTAAGTCACCAGCACATACTTTTTCGATTTTTGAACGGTTTTTACCGGCAACAACAAAAAGTTGATTAATTCTTTCTTTTGTAGAGTTATTATTGTTGACCAAGTCGAGACTTTCGGAAATGGTGCCAGAGGCTACTCTGAAATAATTTATTTCGCCAATATGTTGTTCTATGGAGTTTTTGAAAACAAAGAAAGAAGGTTGTCCGTTAGGATCAGTTTTAATCTCTTTATCTTCGATGGTAATGAGTCCCGGAGATTCGAGGGGATTTGGGCAACTGTCAACAATGAATTCCATCAGACGGTTAACGCCAATATTTCTCTTTGTTGAAATACAGAAAACGGGGAATAAAGATTTACCAACAACTCCCAGTTTAATTCCTTGTAAAAGTTCCTGCTCTGTGAGCGTTCCTTCTTCAAAGAATTTTTCCATAAGTTTCTCGTCATTTTCAGCAGCAGCTTCGATTAATGCATTTCTGTATTCTTCGGCCTGATCTGCCATGTCGGCAGGTATATCCATCGTTTCGTATTTGCCTCCATCACCAGGATATTTCAGCATTTTCATCGTGATTACATCGATTATGCTTGAAAAACTACCGCCAGTGGCAACAGGAAATTGAATAACGGTGACTTTACTTCCAAAAAGAGCTTTCATTCCTTCAACAGAACTTTCGAAATTTGCCTTTTCAGCTTCCAGTTGGTTGATGGCAAAAACTAAAGGTTTTTGAAACCTGTCAATGTAACGGTTTTGTATCTGTGTTCCTACTTCAATGCCATTTTGTGCGTTAATAAGCATCAAAACTGTATCCGTTACTGTCAGTGAAGAGAATATAGTATTATTAAAATCATCAAAACCTGAAACGTCAAGAAGATTTATCTTTGCGTCTTTATACTCTGTCTGTATTAACGATGAAAAAATTGAACATTGATTTTGTTGTTCAATTTCTGTAAAGTCAGAAGCAGTATTCTTGGAAGAAACTTCTCCACGGCGATTTATA
>PHDH01000270.1 GCA_002840935.1 Bacteroidetes bacterium HGW-Bacteroidetes-21
TCAACAGCAACCCATTCTCCGGTGGCATGTGTAAGTTTGGTAGCGCAACTGCTGTTACTGAGTTTATTCAGACCTTCCTGAGTGACATTTATTTCAATCGTACTTTCTGCAATGGAAGGCCATTGAATAAAATAACTATTTTGTAATTCGTAGGAAACATCATAAGGAACACATTCCTGCGAATACATTTTGATCATAAGTTTATGGTTCCCTACAGCCAACTGACCGCCATACAGCATATCTAATAAGCCATAAACAACAGGACTTATTGCATTTTTATACAAAATTGATTTATTAAATGGCGCATCATCACTTCCATAACCAGCATCTGTTAATGGTAAGACAACCATTTCAAAATCTTTCTTTGTATCGTAATCAGCGCCCCATAACACGGTACTCCAGGCAGCCAAAGGTTCACCATCGATAGAGGCATAAAATAAGATAGAGCCATGATCATAGTCGCAAGTGTTTGCCTTACACCATTTCATATTGTAATACTTAACAGGATTGGGGATTTGCATTTTAAAACTTAACTCGCTCATTCCCGGCACCCATGTATTGGTATTATAAACGATTTTCCCAACTTCATTGGCTTCAAGAGGACGTAAATGTTTGGGTCCGTTCATGGCTAATTCTTTACTTCCGGCAGCATCAGCAACTACTTTAACTTCGCCAGAGGCAATTATTACTTCGGGTTCTTTATTACTTTCACTAGAGCTTAAACCTAACTCTACTTTAACAACATGATTGCCGGTAGTCATTTGTTTCATGGCAGTTGTTGTGTATTTTTTCATGATGCTGTTTTCCTGAAATAATTGCTGAAAAACCCAGATATCCTGATCTGTAGACAACATTGACTGGTCGGCAGAAATCTTTTCAATAAAATCAGGCTTTACATTTAATGGAATGTCCATATATAACCAGCCTTTGGTGACTCTGCTATCAAAACTAATCGGTCCAAAAACAAAAGATTTGTTACCGTCAATATATACCGTAATATAGCCATAAGCCCACGACGTTACCTGCAGGCCCTTTTCCTGTGCAAGTTCAATCATCGTCTTACCCAGTTGCATTTTCACATACAGTTCATTCCCAATATTGACTTCTGTTTTAAAACCATCGGGTTTGAAAGAGGTGTAAAAATAACCTTTACCACTCTCAAGGTTTGAAGCACTTGATTTTACTGTGGAGCTTGTCGTAGTTTCAGTTACCGTTTCAGATTTTTCGTCCACCGTTGTAGTACTGTTTTCGGTCTTCGATTTACCTGTTTTAGAAGAAATTTTTCCTTTAACATCTTTCAAATTGCCTATTTGAGCATTCGAATTAATTCCCAGAATCATCATTCCAGAAACCAAAAACCATAAAAGTCTTGTCATTTTCATTTTTATTCGTTTTAGTATTTTGTGCTAATTTCTGAACAAACCCACTCGATTCTGACCGTAATTTGGTAAGTCGAATCAAAAAAGGGGTAAAAGGATAAAACAAGCAGGTAGAAATAATTTTGATCAGGACATTAAACCCTGCCAACAAATAATAAAGAAAAAAAACTTTACAGAATGTTCATTCTATCAAGCAAATCACTACGGTAATTCTGACTGATAATCAGAAAAGTCTTTCCAATATACACTACATTATCTTCTATCGTGGTAATTTTATTCATTGCCACGGCATGCGACCTGTGAATGCGCACAAACGGGCTTCCCAAACGTAACAAAACATCTTTTAAAAAGGCATGAACAACCAATTTTTCGTTTTTAGTGTGAACAATCGTATAATTATCCATGGCTTCTATCCATAAGATACTATCTATTTCCACTTGCTGAAAAACACCTTTATCTTTAATAAAAATGTATTTATTGTCGGTCTTAAACTCCGGACTGGATTCAACCTCCTTCGAAAATTTGTTAAACGCCAATTGAATATTATTATGCAAATCGGCATCTTTAAAAGGTTTTGTAATAAACCCCATAGGATTTGCTTCAAGGGCTTCGGAAAAAGTTTTCGAATCGGTATAAGCAGTAATAAATACAATTGGGATATTGAATTTGCTACGAATTAATTTCCCCAGATCGATGCCCGATTTCTCTTCGCCCAGATTAATATCAAGTAAAGCAATATCAACACTTTCTTCTAGAAGTAATGGCAAGGCATCGTTGTAGCTATTGGCAATACCAACCACACGGTACCCCATCTTTTGAAGACGCATTTCAATATCCATGGCAATAGAATATTCATCTTCGATAATGATGATGTTTTTATCTGTTTCCGCTATCATTTTCAATTGTTTTAAATTCGAATACTGCCCGCATACCCTTATCATTTTCCAAAAGTAATTTGGAATTTAATTGTTTTACCAAACCATTAGCTAATCTTAATCCCAAAGATTTGCTTTGTTTTATGTCGAAACCAGAGGGAAGACCCGACCCGTTGTCGGAAATTTCTATACGCACGTTTCCTTTGAGGGCAGTACATTTAATTTGAATTACTTTGTCAGGTTGATCATGAAAAGCATGTTTTACGCTATTTGTAATAAGCTCATTAATAATCAATCCACAAGGCACCATTTTATCCAGATCCACATGCACTGGATCAATTTCATGTTCAAGATGTATTCCTTTTTCTGATAAAGAAAAAGAGGTATCAATGTAACGGCAAAGATTCTCGACATACTCTCTGAAATTGATTTCGCTCAGCTGCGAAGATTTATACAGATTTTCATGTATCATTGACATTGCTTCAATTCGACTTTGACTTACCTTAAGCATATCAACAGGATTGGCCGTTTCGACATGTTCACTTTGCAGGTTCAAAAGACTAGAGATAATTTGCAGATTATTTTTAACCCGATGATGAACTTCCCTTATTAGGACTTCTCGTTCCTTAAGAGCAACATTTAATTCTTTGTTTAGCTTAATATTTGTTTTATTCCTTTTAAACAAAAGAAAAAGCATTATAAGTACGAAAAGAATGCTTACAATTAATAAATAAATACTCTTTTGTTTTTGGCTGTTTTCTTTGAGGATGAAATCATTTTTTAAAGCCTGACGTTGAGTACTATCTTCTAATTGTTGTATTTCGACTTCTTTATTTAGCAAATTCAGTTTTGTTTGATATTCTGCAATTAATTTGCTTTTGTTCTGACTAAAAACACTGTCTTTCAACAACAAAAACTTTTCCATATACCCGAAAGCAAGATCAAACTGATTAAGCTCTTTATAACACTTCGACAAATCAAGATACACGTCCATTTGCAATTGGTTGGACTGAACAAAATCGGAAATATCAAGCGACTTTTTTAAATTTTCAATGGCTGAAACATACTTTTTTTGCAAAAACTGGACTCTTCCCAATAACATAAGTCCTTCTGAAACCCCTTGCAAATTATTCACTTCCTCAAATTCTCTTATAGCTTTATTGAAAATTTCAGCAGCTTTGTCGTACTGTTTTTTATCCATTTTAATTTCACCCAATCGGAGCATGCAGTTATTATAACCCCTCACATTGTTGAATTTCTTCCATACTTTGGAAGACTCCAGAATGTAGACCTCGGCGCTATCCATCTTTCCTGTCTTCATTTTCAGATTGCCAAGATCATATAATATCCATGCTTCCTGTAGCTTTACACCAGCCAGTTTATACTGCTTCCGAGAAATTTTAAAATGTTCTTCGGCTGCATCATATTCCTGAATTTTAACCAGTAAAGCACCAATATTCGAATGTAATTCTCCAATATTTAATGTATCCTTAAATTTTTCGAATATCTCAAGAGAACTGTAATAGCTATTCAGCGCTTTATCATATTCCCCCTTTAAACGATATACCTGCCCCAAATTATTAAGACTCCCTGCCACCCCTTTTTCAAAATCGTCTTTTTTATTTAATTCTATAGACTTATTAAAATGATAGATGGCACTATCGTATAACGTAATATTTTTAAACAAAACTCCTATAAAGGTGTGAAAATAGGCCATATCAGAGATATCATTTATTCTCTCACTACAACTCATACCTTTGTAACAATACTTTAAGGCAGAATCCGGAACATTGATATAAAATTGTTCTGCCACCTTAGAATAAATCGTAGCTTTTGCTTTTTCTGTCTTTGCGTAAGGTAACTTTCCAAGCAATGAATCAACAATACTTTGATTCTGACATTTTGCCTCCGTAATAGAATAACAATTCAGAAAAAAAACGACCAACAAGAATAATATTCTATTCATTCCCAATTACCATAAATACAAAAATAGACATTTTTATGACTTAAGCTTTTAATGAAAAGTAAAAGTTTTAAATTCATGGGGAGACTCCAATTTAACAATTTGTTTAAAGTTGTTATAACTTTCACATTAATTTTAAAAAATCACTTCATAAATTCTCAACTTAACTCTGTTTAAGGCGACATAATTCAGGGCAAACGCATTTAGAACACTAATAAAAATAAAAAAAACTTTCGTTATTGCGATAGTATAGGTTAGTATAT
>PHDH01000271.1 GCA_002840935.1 Bacteroidetes bacterium HGW-Bacteroidetes-21
TTGGTAATAAAGATTTTCTGATGAATGTTGTAAATTATTTGCTCGATGATTCTGGTTTTATGCAATTGAGAAGCCGTGAAATTAAACTCAGGATGCTTGATAATAAAAAAATTGCTGAGAGTAAGGGCTTTTGGAAGATATTGAATATTTTAGTACCCGTCGGTATCATTTTAATATTTGGATTTATATGGAATTTTGCCAGAAATCGTAAATACAGTAAAAAATTCTAAACATGAGAAACCGAACAATTTATATAGTTTTTGCTCTATTGATAGGGATAGCAGGTATTGTTTTTTATTATCAGCATACATCTACTATTCGAAAGGAACTTAGAGATTTTGCAGTACCTGATACTGCCTCTGTGGATAAAGTGTATATGTCAGATAAATTGAACCAGACAGTGACACTGGAAAGAAAAAATGGTGTCTGGATGGTGAATAATAAGTTTGTCGCCCGCAAAGATGCTATGTATGTCTTACTTAAAACAATTGCTAGGCTCGACATTAAAGCTCCTGTGCCCAAGGCAATGCTCAATACAGTTATATCGCAAATGGCGGCTCGTTCTGTAAAAGTTGAAATATATCAGAAGGGCGATTTAACCAAGACATTTTATGTAGGTGGACCTACGGCAGACGAACAAGGTACTTTTATGATGCTGGAGAATTCTTCGGCGCCTTTTATTATGCAGATTCCAGGCTTCTTCGGATATTTATCGACCCGTTTTTTTATTGAGGAGTATTTATGGCGGGATAATACCCTTTTCAAGACACAATATAAGGATATTCGCTCGGTCAGCATTCAATACCCCCAAGGACCAGCTTCATCCTATTCTGTTTTAAAAAATGGAAGCAATCAGTTTGAAATTAAAGATGTTGCTCAAAAAATAATTCAGCCCATTGATACTTTTCAGACTAGAGATTATCTTTCACGTTTTCAGCTTATTGCCTATGAAGGATTGCTTTATAATATCACTCCAGAAAGAGTTGACTCTCTGAATAAAGCGGTGCCATACGCTATTGTTACCCTCACAACAAATGAAAATCAAATAACAGAAGCTACCATATGGAAAGTGCCCAATTATGCGAAGGCCGTATTGTTTGATGGAACAGTCCCTGAATTTGACCCCGACAGGATGTATGCCCGAATGAAGGGTGATCCCTCAATTTTTACCGTTCAGTATTACATTTTCGATCCATTGTTAAAGACAACCGATTATTTTAAGAAAAAGCAACTCACTAAGTAGTGATGTTTTTTAAGCGAAAATTTCCTATTGTCGTTATGTTTATTTATTTTTGTTTCGAAAACGAATTTTAAAACACTATAAATATGAATTTTGTAATTTCAAGTTCCGACCTGTTATCGAGGTTGCAGATGGTTAGCCGAGTAATCGCATCCAAGAATACCATACCCATTTTAGATGATTTTCTTTTTGAAATAAGCGGTAAAAACTTAATTATTAAGGCTTCCGACCTTGAAACTACGATCGTGTGCAAAATGCAATTGATAAATGTGGATGGAGAAGGGCATATTGCTGTAGATGCACGTCGTTTGGTAGAGATATTGAAAGAGTTTTCTGAGCAACCACTAACTTTTATGGTTGATTTTAATAATCTTTCGGTTGAGATACAGTCACAGCATGGAAAATATTCACTTACAGGGCATAATGCAGATGATTTTCCCAAAACTCCGGCCCTGAAGAAAGCCGAGATGCAGGAAATTAAAATTACATCTGAGTTATTCCTCAGTGGAGTTTCCATGACTCATTTTGCCACCGCTAATGATGAGTTACGCCCTGCCATGAATGGTATTTATATTGAGGCTGATTCAAATGCCATTACTTTTGTAGCTACTGATGCTCAAAAACTGGTTCGGTATATGCGCAAAGATGTTACCATTACTGGTTCTGCAGGTTTCATCCTTCCTAAAAAACCTTCTGCATTATTACGTAATGTACTTCAGAAATTTGAAGGTGAAATTATGCTTCAAATTGATAAGAATAATGCCTCCTTTAAAATTGGGGAATATTCTATTATTTGTCGTTTGGTGGATGCCAATTATCCTGCATATAATAGCGTAATTCCTAAACAAAATCCAAATAAGCTGACAGTAGACAGAGTCGAATTTTATAATACATTAAAACGTGTTTCGGTGTTTGCTAATGCAGCAACAAATCTGATTCGTCTTGAGATTTCAGGAAATAATGTACGTATTTCAGCTGAAGACCTTGATAATTCTCTATCGGCATACGAAAATGTCCCTTGTCAATACGAAGGAGATCCAATTGTAATTGGATTCAGATCTGTTTATTTTCTCGAACTGCTTTCAAATCTGAGTTCTACCGAAATAAGAATTGAAATGTCAGAACCCAACAGAGCTGGATTAATTTTCCCCAATGAAACAGAAAACGAACAGGAAGAAATTCTGATGCTGCTCATGCCCATGATGCTGATGAGTTAATACTTTCTTTGTAATCCTATTCATATGAAATTTATCGTATTCTTGTTAGTTTTTTTAACAGGAGTTGGTTATGCTTTTTCGCAAGATAAAAAAGAGTATTTGACTAAACTTCAGAATGATGCTGCTAAAAATTTTCATGATGGCAACTATTCTATTGCTTTGACGGATTATGAGAAAATAATTAAGGCAGATAGTATGCAAAGTAATGCAATATATTATGCCGGAGTTTGTCATATTTTACTTAAAAGGAATATCTCTTTGGCACAAGAATATTTCAAACGTATTGAAGATCACACATCAGAATTCCCTGCTATCTATTTTTTCTTGGGCGAAACTTATATGCTGATGCATGAACTGAAAACTGCTATCTCATATTTTAATAAATATATTGATACCCAGGACGAAGTATATGCTACTGACGCAGTTCGTTCAGTTGAAATGTGTCAGTCGGGAATGGACCTCATGAATAAGCCTCAACGTGTTAGTTTTGAAAATTTAGGTGCTACTATTAATTCTACTATGGACGATTGTTTCCCCTTTGTTAGTGAAGATGAGTCTTTTATGGTTTTTGCCTCGAATAAAAGGTACGATCCTATTTATGGCGTATTTGATGAGAATGTATACTTAAGCTTTTCAGAAAAATCAGGATGGGGCTTTCCTGTTCAGTCGAAAGATATTTGTACTTTCGATAATGAATTTCCAGTAGGGATGACACCCAATGGCAAAAACCTTTTTGTATGCACGCATAACGAAGATCAATTCAGCGAAATTAATGTCTGGAAAAATAAAGGGAAGTCCTTTAAACAAGATGATAATAATAGCTTGAATTCTCTTTTGGTTTCGAAAAAATGGTATGATGGGGCCACAGGAAGGGATGATATGGATTTTGTTGTCGTTTCTGCCCGACTAGAGGACTCATTTGGAGGTAGTGATTTGTATATGTATAGAAAAATGCCGGATGGAACCTGGAGTAAGCCCAGAAATTTAGGTAGCCTCGTGAATACGGTATACGATGAATGTTATCCCAATCTTTCTTTTGGTGGCCATACGCTTTATTTTGCTTCAAAGGGTCATAATAGTATGGGCGGATTTGATATTTTTGTAACCTATTATAATGAGATTACTGGGGAATGGACCAATCCACAAAATATGGGTTATCCCATTAATACTGCTAGTGATAATACCACGATTTCCTTTGCGGCAAATCGCAAGTATGCATATATCTCTGCTTACCGAAAAGATGGATATGGTGGTCAGGATATTTATCGGTTGAACTTTATCGATCAGGACGCCCCCCTATCATTACTCAAAGGAAGTATTTTGGTTCAGCAGGAAGGAGGTCCGGTGAAGTGGCAGGACGATCCTTACAGTTTAAATATCACGGTATATGATGACAAAGAGAATATTTTTGGCAATTATACTTATAATGGATATTTAAATCGTTTTGTTTCAATTTTTCCTAAGGGGAAATATAAAATAGAAATACAAGCTGCTGGTTATGAGACGCTTAATGAAAGTATTGAGATTATGGACCGAAATTTGTTTGTGCCTGAATTCAATAAAGAATTTGTTTTATTGCCTGAAAAATTGTAATTTGTGAATTGTTTTTAAACGTATTTTTATGAAGTACTTAATTCTTATTGCTTTTATACTTGCATCTTTTTCTAGTTATGCTCAGTTTGATCGATCAGATGCAGACGCCAATTATGATGATAATAATTACGAAGTGGCATTAAAACAGTATCGCAAAATTTATAAAAAGTTTAAGGATGATGCCGAAGTAAATTACAGAGTTGGTTTTTGTATTCTGAATACAAATGAAGACAGAACAGAAGCTTACGAATTTTTTAGAATTGCAGATAGTTTGGATTCTAAAGCATTTCCAACCATAAAATTGGATATGGCGCGTTCTCTGTATTTTTCAAATAAATTTGATGAAGCTATAACTTTGGCTAAAGAATTTTTGCAGGGGAAAATTTCACAGGAAGACCTATTGTCATCGGATAATCT
>PHDH01000272.1 GCA_002840935.1 Bacteroidetes bacterium HGW-Bacteroidetes-21
AAAAAGACAAGAGCACTTTCCAATGCTTCAGGTGTATTTCGAATACTTATACTGAACCTCATTATAAATGGCCACCTACGAGGTGGAATTGGAGTGATAAGTAAATCGTATGGAAACTTTGAACTTGGTTCATGCTCCCTATAATCAAACGATTTAATTGGCAATACATGTACCTGTGATTTTGGATAAACACCAATTGACTCCAATGTTTTATTACTTACTTCAATCCCGTATTTGGTAAGTATTAACTGTTCTCCTGTAATCATTTTACTTTTTATTTCAAATTAATATTACATTCATTATAATTAACCATTTTCCAGAACTATCAAACATCAATGGAACCAAATAAACCTTCAAATCTCAGCATTACAAAACAGCACATTATAGGTTTTTAATAATGCAAAAATTCTACATTAGCCTTATCCCAAAAAGTTGAATTTGAAGATTACTTCTTTTCTTACATTTTGATATCCACTATCCCATTCCCCATTGGTCGGTTTCGAACTTTGTGATTTTGCTCTTGTCTTTATTAAAGATCGGCTTTACAATACCATAGGCGAAAACTGATCCCTGTGATATCGTGAGAGTGGATTTTCCTGAAGCTCCTGCTTCTGTCTTTGCATCAACAGTTAAAATACCTTTTGCAAAACTTGCTTTAAAATCTGTATTTGAAGAAAATGTCTCAGCAAACGATGCTTCAACAATAACGAAAACCTGATTTGCAACACAAGGTTTTTTATAAGACCTGATCTCCTCAAGCACATCCACATGGTTATTAATAAAATCCTTTAGTTCATTATTCTGAACTATCATTTTAATTAGTACAAGTTTGCCTTGTTTCATATTTTCGTATGAATAGCCGATGGTACCATCAGCTACTTTATGATCGGCTTCTATATTAAAATCAGCTTTTTTCGATTTCTCGAAATCGATTTCTACCGTAGCAGGTTTTTCAATATTAAAACTTACCATAGGGATATTGCTCTGACCATCCAGATAATTTACGTATAAAGGGCTTGCCCTTTTTTCGCCATATGTTCCTAGTTGAACATTTTCGGCTCTACCCATAAAATAGTTTTGCCCACTAAGGGTAAAATGGGAGTTTTTTACAATTGGTTTTGCCATATTGCTCAATTTTATTGGTTAATCGGGTAGAATAAAATAATTACGTTCCTCTTCCCAAGCCTCACGCCAAAGGAAAGTCCCTTCATCGGTTCCTTTTAGTACCTCAAGAATATCTTTTACAACTGAAGGGTGGTCTATATAAAGCCAATGGTCGACGACCCTGTCGCGTAAAGAAGTAGAACCTTTAAGTTCAGAAGTATCTACTATAAATGTTTCGCTATTCAGGTTATCACGGTTTTTGGGTCCCTTGTGACCAAGTCTTTTATTCAGATTCTTTGTAAAATGTGAAATGCGCAGGGCATCATCGCTGCGGTTTATGTATATGTGTGTTCTTTCGCTTAGTTGTTCCAAAAGAGTGAATGGTTCTCCGGGTTCGAATACATCATCCTCAACATCGGAATGTAAAAGCAGAACCTCTCCAAATAGTGGGAAGAGTTTTTCTTTAGGAATCGACATAAGCATGTATTTTAAAACCTGATTGCCCATTGAATGTGCTGCAAGGTGAATGCGGTTACGACATCTTTTTTGCTTATGAATCTCGAACATATCGGTAAAAAAACCACTTAGCTTTACATACAACCTATTTAGCATAAGACCAGTTTCGCGTGCATCTTCCTGATCGCTCCAGTATGTTAACGCAATATTGCCTCGTGTGGGCCAGCTCAGATACACCATATGCTTTACTGGAGAACCTTTAGCCATGTATAGTTGTTTCAGCTTGTAAATATGAGTCAATTCATCATCGAACGAATTGGCAAAGCCATGAATAAAGAAAAGGACATCAGACTTTTCATCATCGCTGTTAAGCATCTGACTATACAAATCATAAAACATTGCTTCGGAACCCATAAGACTTTTTGGGTCCACCTCATTCTTAAGAGCTTTAATTACGTTTTCATATCCTGCAGGATGAGCATCATCCAACATGGTGTAAGTCATTTTCTTTTCCTTTGATTTCCTATCAGTCGTAACTCCCTCGCAGACTGCTATCCTAAAAGAAGACTTGGCTGCATGATCTTTGCCATCATTGCGAAATTCTCCGTTTATAACGTCCCTGTTTGATACAATGTAAATACTCATAAATATTATAGTTTATTACAAATGTAGGCTTCAATTCGATGCTAATGTATAATTCATTACGCGATTTATTTAACGCTTTATTTTTACAATAACCGCAATTTTGCTCGTTACTAGGTTTGAATTTAAAAGAATTCATATTCCTGATTTTAATAATAAACAAAATAATTATTCAATTTTTAAATTAACCCCATATACGTTTAATTTAAAATTGATTACATTTGTATTAAAATATAAAACATATGAAAACAACATCATTTATTTTACTGCTCTCTGGAATAGTTCTGAGCTCTACAGTTTTTGCTCAGATTCGGGCAATTGAAAATGGCTCCGACCATACATCCGCTTATCTTAATAAAGATAAAGCTACAACAGTTGTTGAATTAACATTAACAAACTTCCAGAATCAGGAAACTGTAGTTGTAAATCTGCCGTCTGGCAATAATTTGCAACTCATTCAGCAATACTCTTGTGTTACTGGCAGTGTTAGTTTATTGAGCATACCTGGTTACACTTATCTCGGCTTTCTTCCTTACACTTCTCCAGCGCTTACAAGCGAAATTTCTTATTGGGTTACATGGGGATCATTATCTACAATGGTTAATGTAGTTATTCAAACTACTGATATTAATGAAAACAATACCCTTATATCAGGTTCCGAATTTTCAGTTTATCCAACACTGGCTTCAGATTATTTATACATCACTTCTGAAAATAAAACTGCTTTTGAAATTTTTGATATTAACGGCAACATTATTTCGCGTACCAAAGAAAAAACAATTAATGTTTCTGAACTAAAACCAGGATTATATTATATCAGGAACGAAAAATCGGTTAAGAAGTTCTTTAAAAACTAAACCGAAAAAGGCAAAGAAGCTCGAACTTCAGGGGAGCCTATAGGCAATAGCCAACTAACTCTTTTTCATTCACTAAAAACGCCAGACATTTGCCCGGCGTTTTCTTTTCCCACAATATCGGGAAGGTTTTTTTGATTTTGAGGTGGAGGGTGCAGGGGTACATTTTATTTTTATACTTAAAAATGATTTTTTTCTTGTATGTTCACTTTTTTAAATTTTACCCTCCTTGTGTTATAACCTCTAACAATAATAGAGTTTTCTTTTAATATCCATGTAATACCTTTATTGTTAATAAAGTATTTTCCACTCACAAATATGATCTTATTCCCTTTAATAAGATACTTACCATTAAGTCTTAAACTATCAACATTCTTATTATAATGATTTTCACTTGGAAGAATTGAATATGAAATATATTCAAATAAAGAATCATTAATTAAAGAAATATTGTAATAAAACTTCATTTGTGGGAGATCTGTATGGGCATAAAAGTTACCTATTCTTTTATTACATGTTGCCTCGTATGAACAAATTGAACTAGATTTATTCACTTGTGCAAATATACTTATACAAGTCAATAACAATAATATTAATAAAAATAATCTCATAATTATTTGCTCATATACCATGTTGGAACTAACATCTTTAGCCCTTCAGTATTACCCTTCCTTAAGCTTTTAAGAGAAGCTTTCAAATCTTCTTCTGAATTTCCAAAAATCATAGTGCCATCATTTGGTAAACCATAATTCAATCTTAATAATAGTCCCATTTCAACTCTATATTTATTAACGACTTGAACTGCTGGACCAGTCTTTCTGCTAGAATTTAAGAACATCCCTTCACCAAATTTTCCTGTTAATACATGCCCCATCCATTCATGCTCAAAAACCCTAGCAAAATTATACTCCCTAATTCCTACATTTTGGTATTTATGATACAAGGACTTTCCACTATTATTAAAATCAAAATCAGCTAAGTCTATATATGCTTCTCGAGATTTTAATGGCACACCCTTAACAAAAAGATTTATCGACTTTGATGCACCACCTAAAGTTAACTTTCCTGGTGCTCCATTTGGATACCCTAAATCATAACCAAAATTAATTTTACCATATTCTTTATAAGTAGATTTTCCTGTTTTTGTATCAGTCAAAGCATTTACAAAAACTTCTTTAGCTGATTTGGAAACCACAAGATTGGTTTCAACTTCACCATCATAATACAACATTTCAGTTTTTGGATTGTATCCAACCTTTACACCATATTCATTGTTCCATTGCTTTTGTACACCTTCTGGTATAGAGTTCATCTTATTACCTTTCTTATCATAAAAAACAGCCGGAATACTGTCGCCAAGAACATCATTAA
>PHDH01000273.1 GCA_002840935.1 Bacteroidetes bacterium HGW-Bacteroidetes-21
AAATGACTTGGAGCAACGATGGCAAATATATTGCCTATACCTGCAAAAAACTTTCAGGCAAAGAATATGCTGTCAGTACCAATAGTGATATTTATCTCTACAACACCCAAGACGCTTCTACAAAAAATCTGACAGAAGGAATGCCCGGTTATGATAAATACCCTGCTTTTAGTCCTGATGGCAAATATATGTCATGGCAAAGCATGGAAACTCCCGGCTACGAAAGCGACAAAGATCGTCTCTTTATTATCGAACTTGCTACCGGCACCAAGACCTATCTGACAGAAAACTTCGATCAGAACGCAGCCAATTGCGTCTGGGGAAGCGATTCAAAAACCATTTATTTTATTAGTAGTCATCAGGCAAAACACCAGATATATTCTATCCACATCGACAATAAGGAAATTGTTCAGCATACCCATGGAGTGCAAGATTATACCGCTATTGCATTGTCAGGAAACATATGCATTGCAAACAAAATGTCGATGTCTATGGCCACCGAAATCTTTAGCCTTGATTTATCCAATGGAAACGAAAAACAGATATCCTTTGTCAATAAAAATATTTATGATAAAGTGAAAATGGGCAAATCTGTTGAGCGCTGGATAAAAACTACCGACAACAAACAAATGCTGGTTTGGGTTATTTTACCTCCAGATTTCGATAGTACAAAACAATACCCTGCCCTTTTATATTGTCAGGGAGGTCCTCAGAGTGACATCAGTCAGTTCTGGAGTTACCGCTGGAACTTCCAGATTATGGCTGCCAACGAATATGTAATTATTGCCCCCAACCGACATGGAGTACCATCGTTCGGTCAGGAGTGGAATCGTCAAATATCGGGGGATTACGGGGGACAGAACATGAAAGATTATCTGGTAGCTACCGACGAATTGGCTAAAGAACCATGGATAGATCAAAATCGTATGGGAGCTGTTGGTGCTAGCTATGGTGGATTTTCTGTTTATTGGCTTGCAGGTAATCACAATAAACGATTTAAAGCTTTTATATCGCATTGTGGAATGTTTAATCTCGAAAGTCAATATGCCGAAACCGAAGAAGTCTTCTTTACCAATTTCGATCTCGGTGGTCCATACTGGGATAAAAAGAATGCCATCGCACAGAAATCCTATGCTACCTCACCTCATAAATTTGTCCAGAACTGGGATACTCCAATTATGGTTATTTCTGGCGAAAACGATTTCCGAATTCCCTATACAGAGTCACTTCAGGCTTTCAACACTGCCCAGTTATTGGGAATCCCCAGCAAACTGCTCATTTTCCCCACCGAATCACATTTTGTGCTGAAACCTCAAAACAGCATCTTATGGCAACGCGAATTCTTCAGCTGGCTTGATCGCTGGTTAAAACCCAGTAAAGAAATAGATTAGAACCATCATTCTCTACTTATACGAACTCCCGAAATCTTAATGATTTTGGGAGTTTTTGGCAACCAACTAAAGCAAATTTGAATTTTGAATTTGTTTTTTACGATATATTTAATTACCTTACAGCGAATTACTAAAATAAGGAGCAAATCGTGACAGTAACAAAGATTTTCAACCCTGTAAACCGACCCAGCATTTTTGAAAAACCAAACATTATTAATTTTTTATACGAGCATCTTGAACAATATGGCGATTCAAAAGAAGACATCGAAAAAGCCATAGATTTTGCCATTAAGGAACTCCCTTCTTTCGGTGGCTTCGTTATTGCTTTATACGAAGAGGATATTCTTTCGGGTGTAGTCGTTGTAAATCAAACGGGCATGAAAGGCTATATTCCCGAAAACATCCTTGTTTACATAGCAATCCACAAGGATCAAAGAGGAAAAGGACTTGGTAAAAAGCTAATGCTCGAAACCATTCAACAAGCTCATGGAAATATTGCCTTACATGTTGAACCGGAGAATCCAGCCCGGATACTATATGAAAAAGTAGGATTTACCAGCAAGTATATTGAGATGAGATTGATAAAAAACAATTAGCATGGCATTTGTTACTTTAGACGCTAATAAACTTCGTTCAAATTTCGATTTTTTAAACACTGTCTTTAAAAAGAATGGCATACAATGGTCAGTAGTATCTAAGCTCCTTTGTGGGAACAAAGATTTTTTAACTGAACTTCTAAATTTAGGCATACAGCAAGTTTGCGACTCCCGTGTTTCAAATTTAAAAATAATAAAGAGTATTAATCCCAACATCGAAACAATATATATTAAACCCCCGGCAAAGCGTGCTATTAGCAGTATTGTAAAATATGCAGATATTAGCATGAATACTGAGATTAGAACCATTAAACTGTTATCAGAAGAAGCACAGAAGCAGCATAAAATACACAAGATTATCATCATGATAGAATTGGGCGACCTGAGAGAAGGCGTTATGGGCGACAATTTTATTAGTTTTTATAAAAATGTGTTTGAGCTAAAGAATATTGAAGTCGTAGGAATTGGAACAAACCTTTCCTGTCTCTACGGTGTACTTCCCAACCACGACAAACTAATTCAGCTAAGTTTATACGAACAACTGATAGAGGCTCGGTTTAACCGTCAGATACCTTATGTTTCGGGTGGATCCTCGGTTACCATTCCGTTGATATTTCAACGACTTTTGCCTAAAGGTATCAATCATTTCAGAGTAGGTGAAACCTTGTTTTTAGGAACAGACGTATATAATAACTCACCTTTAAAAAACATGAAAACAGATGTTTTCAGACTTTACTCTGAAATCATAGAATTGATTGAAAAACCCGTTTTGCCAAGCGGAAACACTGGCATCAATGTGGAAGGTCATTCTTTCGAATATGATGAAACATTACTGGGAAAAACGTCTTTTCGGGCAATCATTGATATTGGATTGCTGGACGTTGACGAAAAACACATCATGCCTGTTGATACCGATATTAGTATTGTAGGGTCCAGTTCTGACATGATTGTAATTGATTTGGGTAAAAACAAGAACAAATACAAGAGTGGAGATTTGCTTGAATTTAAAATGGATTATATGGGTGTACTCCGGATTTTAAATTCGAAATACATCGAGAAAAAAATCAAAAAGTAATCCTAAAATCCTTGCCAAAAAACATTTCTGTTAAAACTTTTTAATTACTGATATGGTCATATGCTGATACGAACAAAGACATCAGTATAATAGATAAAAAGCGTAAATTTGAAAATAGTTTTGCGCTCTCTTTTGAGAATAGAAGTATCAGATGTTTAAAATATTCAGAAATATTGACCGTAAAGATTATCGTCCCAGACATGGCGGATTGGATATCTTTAAATATATTGGTCCTGGCTTACTAGTAACTGTTGGCTTTATTGATCCTGGCAACTGGGCGTCGAATCTGGCCGCCGGAGCCGATTACGGATATGCATTATTGTGGATGGTTACCCTATCAACCATTATGCTTATTATTTTGCAGCATAACGTGGCCCATTTAGGTATTGCCACAGGTCTTTGTCTTTCGGAAGCCGCCGCCATTTATATCAAACCTAAGTATTCCCGACTTTTGCTTTCATCTGGGATGCTGGCTTCCATTTCAACTTCACTGGCTGAAATACTGGGAGGTGCCATTGCCCTCAATATGCTTTTTTCTATACCCATCAGAGCCGGAGCTCTTTTAGTGACAGTCTTCGTAATAATAATGCTCTTTTCCAACTCATACCGGCTAATGGAGAAATGGATTATTGCCTTTGTTTCTGTCATAGGCTTATCGTTTTTATACGAATTATCGCTGGTAAACATTAACTGGAATGATGCTTTGATTGGCTGGGTTACCCCCACATTCCCCAAAGGCTCCATGATTATTATTATGAGCGTTCTGGGAGCTGTAGTAATGCCTCATAACCTATTTCTTCATTCCGAAATTATTCAGAGCAGACAATGGAATCTTAAAGATGATAAAATAATTAAAAAGCAGTTGAATTATGAATTCATGGATACCCTTTTTTCCATGATCATTGGCTGGGCTATTAATAGTGCGATGATACTTTTGGCGGCAGCTACATTTTTTCAGACAAAAACACCCGTCGCAGAACTGGAACAGGCCAATCAACTTTTAGCTCCTTTACTGGGAAGCCATGCAGCCATTGTTTTTGCTGTGGCACTTCTCTTTGCAGGAATTGCCTCAACCATCACTTCGGGTATGGCCGCTGGAAGCATTTTTGCCGGAATGTATAAGGAACCCTATGACATTAAAGACAATCACTCCCGAACCGGAGTAGCTATTTCTCTGGTGCTGGCACTGATAATAATTACGTTAATCTCCAATCCGTTTAAAGGGCTGATTATTTCTCAGTTAATTCTTAGCATACAATTACCTTTCACCATCTTCTTACAGGTATATTTAACTTCCTCCGCTAAAGTCATGGGAAAATACAAAAATACAAAAGTGTCAAAGTTTACTCTTTATTTTCTATTGTAACTGTTCTAAATATCGCCCTGTTTATAAGCTTGTTCTAACTCAAAATATTCCTTTATGAAACAAGAATTTAAAAGATCGCCCCTGTTACCCATTATGCTTTTGATTCCCGCTCTATTATTTGGATTTTCTTCACTATTACAGTTCTCGATGGGAAGTCCAGTAGCCTTTCTTACATTCATTGCCTCCATACTCTTTCTTGTAAACTCTATTTGGTCGTTTTCAACACCACTTGTTCGACTTGAGAATAATACTCTTTTTTTTAAGGAAGCTCTGCTAAAGCAAAAAATGATTGATCTTGCCAACATTCTATCAGTCGATATAATCAACTCGAAAACACTCGACTTACATATGAAAAACAACACCAATACTAAGATAAGATTAAATTCAATGCCAATAAATGACAGAGAAATTTTTATAAAATATATTTCAGAAATGGTGGCTTCTCTTAATAGCTAATGCTAGTGTTATAGGGAATCTTTCTTTAGTCTATTTTTTTCTTACGGTCAGCTATCTCTTGGATTGCTGCTTAGTTTGTCTTGGCTTCAAACATTTTTCAATTTTTTCGAATAAGGTTTCAGCATGAATTGGTTTAGGAATATAATCATCGTATCCTGCCTTCAGAATGTTTTCTTTATCTCCTTGCATGGCATAGGCGGTACACCCAATTACCGGAAGATTAGGGTGCATTTTTTTTATCTCTTTTATAGTCTTCATTCCATCCATACCCGGCATTTTAATATCCATAATCAACAGATCGATGTGGCATTCCGATTCCTTGCTACAAAGAGCAATGGTTTCTATTCCATTTTTTGCTCTTAACACAGTTGCATTGGCCTCTGATAAAACGATTTCCAGTAAAAGAAAATTAACATCCTCATCTTCTGCGACAACAATCGTTTTGCCTGATAAATCAATAAAAGTTGCTTTTTCGCCCTCATAATAATATTTGTTTGACGACGAGACATAAGGTATCGTAAAGCTAAACTCCGAACCTTTTCCCAAAACGGAATCTACTTTAATTTTACCTCCCATCAATTCAACATACCCTTTACAAATAGCTAGTCCCAAACCTGTACCTCGTGTCAACAATCCATCGGTATTCTCTGCTTGCCTAAAACGGTCAAAAATAATTTGGGTATCTGCCTTACTGATTCCGATACCCGTATCTTTTACAAAAAACTCTAGGTTATCACTAAGCTTACGATATCCAATTTCAATTTGACCTTTATGAGTGAACTTTATGGCATTAGATAAAAGATTTGTGAGAATCTGATTCACTTTCACCTCATCCATTTTGGCCATTATTTCGGGTAATTCGCTTAAAACAAATTCAATTTCACGCGATACAAACATGGGTTTAAAGAATTCGTAGAGATTTCTAACCATCCTGCTAATAACAACATCTGTTTCCTGAAGTACAACCTGATTAGTTTCTATTCGCGAAATATCAATCAAATCATTTATTATTGATAAAAGCTGTTGCCCCGAAGCATTAATGATTTTTATATATTGCTGGCGTTTTTCGGCAGTCATTTCGGTCTTTCCCAATAATTCGGCAAAACCTAATAATCCATTAAGAGGTGTTCTGATTTCATGACTCATATTGGCCAAAAAAGCCGATTTAAGCCGATCCGATTCTTCTGCCTTTCCCTTCGCAATAAAAAGTTCCTGATTAATTTGCTTATACTCTTCGTTTTGCTGATATATTTCTTCATTTTTTTGTTTGAGTATCCTTTGGTTTTGCTTTTGAGTAGAAATATCCATAATAAATCCTTCCAATGCCTGCAAAGCCCCATTTTCGTCAAAAACACCACGTCCTTGCTCCCAGACCCATTTACGCTGTCCGTCTGCAGTATTTATTTCATATTCCACTATAACAGGCTCATTCTTTTTTAATTGAACTTGCCAAATATCCCATAATAACTCTCTGTATTCACGTACAATGAGATCATTATAAGAAACAACCTCGTTATTAATAATTTCAAACGTATTGTAACCTGTAAGTTCTTCACATTTACCTCCGATAAATTCCATCGTCCAGTTTTTATCGTTTTTACAACGATAAACCATACCAGGTAAATTACTTATTAGTAATTCTAAGAATCGAGTTTTCTCTCTCGATTCATTTCTTGTCTGAGTAATTTGCTTTTCGGATTCAATCTGCTTAGAAATATCCCGTAAGTGTTCAATAATATACTCTATATTACCCTGATCGTCTAAGACGGGATACGACCTTATATCAAGCCAAATATTATATTCCTCGAAATATTTTATGGTCTTGGTTGGAATTTTAGTTTTGTAGGCCTTTTCAGTAGCGCAGTTATCGCAAATCTTATTCTTTCCTATGAGTTCATAGCACTTTTTTCCAACAATATCTTCTGGTTGTACCTGAAGAAAATCGTATCCAGCCTGATTATATTTTAAAATATTGTGATTACTATCCTGTATACCTATAATATCTGGTATAGCGTCCAAAAAACTTCCAAAAAGTATTTCAATAGAAGGCTTATTGCCAACTATAGGAACTTTATCCTTTTTTTCTTTTTTGGTTTTTTTTTCTGACATTAACAATAATATCTTATGCAAATATAAAAGAATTTATTTAACAGCCAAAATATCAGGGCTTAAAAGCCATATCTCACAATCCATAAATAGCCAATACAACTAAAACTAAGCAAGCAATATTTCATATACTTTTTGAACCTGTCATTCTAATTTTACTACATTTGACGCAGTTTCAAAATACTAATTTGCTTTTCTATGTTCATGCAAATATTAAATGTATTATCTATTACAACAATTATAAGCTTTATTTGTTTTGCCGTTCTATTGAACGTAAAAAACACGAATCACTCAAAAGCAAATAGAATACTTTCACTGCTGTTTTTAGTATATGCTTATGCGCAATTCCATCTTCTATTATTTAATACAAAGTTAATTTACAATTATTCTTTTTTACTAAATCTAGATTTTATCATTGTAACCCTTTATTCCATTCTCTTTTATTTCTATGTAATCCAAATGACAGGTTCAAATAATACATTAAACAAAAAGACCTTATTAATTCTGTCTCTTTTATTAGTTCCTATAGCACATCTAATTATCTTTAGATTTATATATAATAGCCCCGAAAAAGTAAAATTATATATTGACGCTGCTCTCATTAAAATGCCACTAAATGCAACATTGATGAATGCTTATTTAAGTATTATTAATCTCATTTTTTTAATTCTCAGTTATATTAGAGGTTGTTTAAAAACGATAAAATATTAACATAATAATTTGATAATCAGCTTGTTGATTCGATAATAATTCGTAT
>PHDH01000274.1 GCA_002840935.1 Bacteroidetes bacterium HGW-Bacteroidetes-21
CACAAGAAATTTATCGAATGTGGCATTAACGATACAATCACCAAACCCTTTAAATCACAAATCCTTTTCCAGAAAATTGCAAATTCCTTGGGTATATCCAAATCTCTCATGCCCGATTCTAAAACCAGTCCCGATTTTGATATTCCTATGAATAATGCCGAAAAACAAATGTACGACTTAACAGTTATAAAGAACATTACCAAAGGAAATAAAGATGCTTTTATTAGAATGGTTAAAGTTTTCCTCGACAAGTCTACAGAAGAAATGGCTATTCTTAAAGAATCCGGCAAAAACAGAAACTGGGAAGACATCTCAAAAATTGCCCATAAAATGAAACCAGCATTGGCTTATATGGGAATGAAAAAACTGGAAGAAGAAATCAATGAATTACATCATAAAAGCAAGGTCAATCCCAAGGAAGAAGAAATTGACCCATTGATTGCCTCTATAGAAAACAGGCTCTCGCTGGTATGCGAAAGCCTGAAAAAAGAAATTATACAATAGAAGGATTTTAGATCAGTTCAAAATGATCCTGATCTGTTATCTTCTCACAATAGCAGCATTTTAAGTTAACATCTGTTTTTGAAATCACATCAAAACGTGTTACCACTTTCTCGAAATTTGTGATACATTTAGGATTCATGCAACGGATAATACCTTCGATATAATCGGGAACCGCTACAGTTTTCTTCTCAACCACTGCATAATCCCTGATAATATTAATTTTTGCCTCCGGAGCAATCATGGCAATTTTATTCAAATCTCTGTCGTCGGGAAATTTTTCGGAGATTTTGATAATTCCTTTTTTACCTAACTTTTTACTTTCAAAATTGTAACCAATGGTTATCTGGGTATCAATTTTTGTAAGTTCGAGAATAGAAATTACCTTAAATAGGTTTTTTGCCGGAATATGATCAATTACAGTACCATCTTTAATAGCACTTACTTTTAGTTCTTTTAAATCTTTATTTTCCATAATTTGAATTATTTCAGTCCAAGAATCAATGAAATTATTGCCATACGGGTATAAACTCCGTTCAGCGCCTGCTGAAAGTAATACGCTTTTTCAGTAGGATCAACATCCACGTTGATTTCGTTTACACGTGGAAGCGGGTGAAGAATTCTCATATTGCTCTTTGTTCCTTCCAACATGCTCTTATGCAACACATAGGCATTTTTTACTCTCTCGTACTCTATGGGATCGGAAAAACGTTCTTTTTGTACTCGGGTGACATACACAATATCCGACTCGGGTAAAACCAAATTCAGATCTTCGTGTTCCGACCATTCAATGTTATTTTGATCCAGGAATATCTTATACTCGTTAGGCATTTTTAATTCCTTGGGAGATACAAAACGGAATTTTGGATTAAAATAAGACATTGCCTGTAAAAGGGAATGAACAGTACGACCATACTTTAAGTCGCCAACCAATGTAATCGTCAGATTTTCCAATGTTCCTTGTGTTTGATTAATGGTGAACAAATCAAGTAAACATTGAGTAGGATGTTGGTTGGCTCCGTCACCCGCATTCACAACCGGCACATCGGCCACTTCAGAAGCCCATCTGGCACTTCCTTCAATGGGATGTCTCATGACAATCAGATCAGAATACTGCGATACAGTTTTAACTGTATCTTTCAGGCTTTCACCTTTTGCTACACTGGTTGAAGACGCTTCGCTAAAACCAATGATTCTGCCACCCAGGCGTTGTACAGCACTTTCGAAACTTAAACGGGTTCTGGTCGAGGGTTCAAAGAACAGCGTAGCAACAATCTTTCCTGCCAACAGATTGCTTGCCTGCCCTGCATTCTTTTCAAACTCAGATGCCACTTGAATTATTTTAAAGTAATCTTCTTTAGAATAATCGTGGATTGAAATTAAACTTTTGTTCTTCATGATTTTATTTAAGGTTTATAATTTGATTTCGTCTTGATTTAATCGTTTAATTAAAACGTAGTATAGCTCCAATGTCTGATACAAATCTTTGCTATTAATCTGCTCTGAATTACTATGAATATTGTCGACACAAGCACCAATAAAACACCAATCCATAGGAACAGATGATTTCTGAAGGTACCCTCCATCACTCGATCCGGAGGATTCGACTTCGAGTTGAAAGCTTATGCCCTCTTCTCTTAATGCCTTTAAAATTTTGTCAAGAAATAGCTTTCTAGGTATATATTTATCCCTAAGTGAAATTACGGGGCCACTACCTAAAACAATGTGTTGGGTAGACCATGTCATGTCGCAGATGAGCGACTCGCGAATTCCATATTGTCTATAAATCATGGGGGCTAGAAACTCAACACTTCCTCCACCGTGCTCTTCGTAAGTTGTAAATACAATTATCGTATTCTCAACTTTACGAGCCAGATTGAGGCAAAGCCAAACTCCTGCCCGATTATCCAGAAAAGGAGTTCGAATAATATCCCCATCTTCAGTATAGTTAGAAGCAAAAGTAAAAGAGGTTCCCCTTTCAAAGTTCGTGGTATCTTCAATTTCCAAAAAGGTATTTCCTGACTCCTCCTCTAAAAGCAAGCAGTTCACTTCGCTGATTTGTCCATGAGTATCAACACCTTTTAATCGGGTCGGCAAACGATCATCAGGAGACCCGACCGGAATCAGGCGTTTATTATATTGTAAAGTAAAACCAACAGAATCCATATGACAGAATATGGCTATTTTTGGTTGACCAAAAACCAAGATCAGATTATCGTGTATGCCTTCAGAAACTATTTCGGGTTTTTGCGCCCAGCCCGACATCTCGCGATGCACATATCCGAGAACAAAATCTTTCATTAACTTCTCCTCGCCCGAAGGTGCATGAATACTGCAAAGTTCTTTAAGCAAGTCCATTCTCTTCTGTTTTAGTTTCATTAAATACAAGTCCTTGCAATCCATTAAGTGCCTCACAACAAGCGTCCAATTGAGAAGCTCTAATTTCAAATGTCATGACACTGCCTTCATCATTATAACGCTCATCTACTCTGTTGAGCTCATATTTTTTAGCAATTTGCATCACATCGTTCGAAAGCAAGTAAGGGAATTGAATTGTAAAACGTTTCATGAGAAATTTCTCAATAACTTCAGCATTTTCAAGCGCTTCAGCACTGGCCTGTCGGTAAGCATTGATAAGCCCCGGAACACCCAGTTTAATACCCCCATAATAACGAATTACTACGATGAGAATATTCGTCAGATTTCTGCTTTTAATCAGGTTATATATAGACAACCCGGCCGATCCCGAAGGTTCTCCGTCGTCATTCGCCCGATGTTGAACAGTGTCTCCGGTTAACTCCCAGGCGTAGCAATGATGCACAGCGTCGTAATATTCCTTTCGAAGTTCTTTTAAAAATTTTTTAATTTGACTTTCATCATTCAATGGATATGCAATAGCGATAAAGCGACTTTTCCTGTCATAAAAACTTCCAGAAGTTTTTCCAGCAATGGTCAGATATTTATCACTTCCTTCTGCCATCACCGAATCATGAGATAAATGGCTAATAACGACATCAATATTCCTGACCAGTTGAGTATGCTAAGCTTCTCTTTAAAAGCAAATCGCCCAATTATCACGGCAGTTACAACGATAATCATATTGTTTATTCCAAAAACGTAAGAACTATCAATACCACTTTTATTCAGTGCCAGAATGATAAAATAAATGGAGTAAAAATTAGCAATTCCCAGCAATATTCCCGCAATCAATACTTTAAGATTAAACCCCTGTATAAATTTTTTCTGACTGAAACCGTACAAAATACTAGCGGTAAGTGCCACCATAAAAAGGAAGGCCGAAAAAACAGGCACTTGTTCGGCAATGACCAATTCATGCTGAGCATACTTCACTAAGACATCCAAAAGCCCCAAACCGATAAATAATAAAAAGGGAAGTATAATCAGCAAATACCCTTTTCTCTCTACTGTCCCTTTTTTATAGACTGCGGCTATAACGGCAATTACTGCAAGGACTACAGAGATAACCTTAATTGTATCGACTCGTTCGCGATAGTATATAATGGAAAAGAGAATAGGAATGACAACCGACATTTTACTTGCCACTGTAGTCGCTGAAATTCCTGCTTTTTGCGACGAAACAGCAATGGTAAAAAACATTAAGATAAAGAGAACGCCCAGTATCAGAGAAACAGGAAACCAAGGAGCGTCTGAAATTTTATAAAAAGCATGTTTATCCGAAGTGATTGAAAAACCGAGCAACGAAGCAACAGTATAATTAATAACGATGGGTTGAAGATTGGGTAGTTTTTGTAAATGAATAAACTTAAACAGCACAAAGATACTTACAGAAGAGATTGCAGATAAAAAGATATATTCCATACAAAAAAAAAGCAGGCTATGCCTGCTTTAAAG
>PHDH01000275.1 GCA_002840935.1 Bacteroidetes bacterium HGW-Bacteroidetes-21
ATAATCGCAGATAATTTTACCACTAAGACACTAAGGGCACATAGACTCACTTAGTAAAATTTGTATTCAGTATTCAGTATTCTGTAATCCGAAATCAAAAATCAAAAATCCGAAATTTTTGTACGCGGATAACGCGGATTTGTCCGGATAAAAAAAATCTCTGTGGTTCTCAGTGACTTCTCTGTGGCACTCAGTGAAATATATTCGGCCATCTCCCAAATAATTGCATCGACAAAATAATTCACGTAGATTTGTATCACAGGATTTAACATGAGCTACATTCAGGACACATATTTACATTGCCTTAAACAGCCGGTGCATAATCAGGCCTGCTTGCATGACTACGATTTATATCAAAGGAATGGTAAACAATATGTCAATTATGCTTTGCTGAAAGACTTTGGCGAAGTGGAGATTTTTGCAGCAGGCGATAAACTTCCGGCATTAGTAGAATTGCACGAATGGAACTACCTCTGCCCTGCCGCTGAAATAGGTAAGTTTAACACCCGTTTTATTGGCAACATTCCCATCCTTCATGAAGATGGCAGAATATTTCTTAGACATCAGGGACTAAATCCTAACTTCAATCTTTTCATTAAAGTAAATCAAGAAATAACACCCCTTTTTCACGACACCAGTCTGGAAAGTAAGCTCATTCCTTATTTTAATGCCGGTGAGAATAATGATTTTGGCTGTAAAGTTCAGGATCACTGCGTTGATTTTAAAGTTTGGTCGCCCCCAGCCGGTCGTATTCAGGTTCTTTTGTTCGACAAACAGCAAAACCTGATTGAGACAGCCATTTATCTTGATCTTAAAAGAAGCAATCAAGGAGTCTGGCAAGGCCGTTTTACCCCGGACGATGTTCCCGAAGTTCATAATTTTGATGGCCTTTCCTATCAGTACCTTGTTTATGCCTATGGAAAAGTCCGTCTGGCACTCGATCCCTTTGCCTGGTCAATGGCGCCATACGATCCGACCGGAGAAGACAAGATAGGAAAAGCGGCCATTATCGACAGACACAAAATTAAGCCTCTGCAAGATAGTTTCACTAACAAAAACATTCTTTCTCAACCTGTTGAAATGATTGCTTGTGAAGCTCATATAAGGGATTTCACAACAGAACCCGGATTTGCTTCGGCTGAAGAAATAGGAACGTATAACGCTTTTACCCTCAATATCCCTCATTTTTTAAAGACCGGTTTCACGCATATACAGCTCATGCCGGTGATGAAATTCAGCAATATCAATGAATCCGATCGCTCGTTAAATAGTTTATGCAACGGCTTTGCCAATTACAACTGGGGTTATGATGCACATCATTTTTTCAGTCCCGAAGGCTGGTATTCGACTCAACCCGACGATCCTTATGCCCGGATTTACGAATTACAACAACTCGCTCAAGCAATGCATCAGGCCAATCTGGGCGTTATCTATGATGTAGTATACAACCACACATATCTGGCCGAGACACTTGAGAATATTGCACCGGGCTGGTATTACCGGCAAAATCATGAAATGAAAATTTCCGGGCACACAGGAGCTGGAGCCGGACTGGAAACCCGGCTTCCTATGACACGAAAGCTTATCATAGAATCTCTAATACATTATGTAAAGTATTATGGCGCCGACGGATTTCGTTTTGATCTGGTGAGTTTTTTCGATCACGAGACCATAAAACTCATTCGACAAGAAGCCGGGAAAACATATGATACAACTGATTACAATCAGCTCATACTCCATGGCGAAGGCTGGAATTTTACCGATTTACCAGAAAACCAAGCATGCACCAAATCAAACCCTCCGGATAAATCCTTACACTTTGCCCTTTTTAACGACACCTTACGCGACGGACTGATGGGTCATTTGCTAAATCGAGGGTCTATACATGGAAAGACAGACGAAATGTCTCGACTTGCTTCGGGAATATCGGCTGGCATTAAAGACATGAATCCAGGACCAGTGCCCTTCAACCGGCCAGATTTTTTCGCCCCTTATAATATGTTTGCGTCAGAACCAGAACAATGTTTGAACCTCATAAGTATTCATGACGGATTTACGTTGTGGGACAAGCTTAACCTAACTGTGAATTGTTCAGCAGAAAAACGCATACAACTTTTTTGTCAGGCTGCCACGGTACTTTTCACATCACAAGGCAAAATTATTTGGCATGGTGGCGAAGAATTTCTACGTTCCAAACCATTGGGAGATATGGGCAAAGAGCCATGGCGCGCCCACAGTACAGACTTTGCTGAAAGCAGAGAAGGAATCCGATTTTTTCAAGAAAATTCTTTCGGCTCCCCCGACTTTACCAATATGATACGCCGAAGTCCCTGGGGCATTGATGGCCAGATAAGAATGCAACAGGTAAGTGACTATATTTCTGGCTTGATAGACATCCGAAAAAAGATACCCTCGCTTCATTTCACTTCGTCAGAAGAAATAAATGAAAACTTTTCCTTTATACATCCTATCATAGCGAATACATCTAATAATTCATTTCTTTTCAGCAGTTTTAAAGCGAAAGACATGAAAACCCTGATTCTTCGTTTTATTAACGGACCAGCCTTTGCGACTTGCTACCTATGCGGAGAAGTACATCCAAAGGGTACCGACGGGAATCCCCCTCATAACCCGTTTGCACTGACATTTGATGCCAACGGTAAGGCTTCATACACTTTTTCGGCCCACGAAATTCAAGCTTTCGACATCGGGAAATGGGGCAGCAATTTAGGGCTAAAATTAAAACTTACATTTCAACCGGGGGCATGGGATAGTCCTGACTATGCTTACACAGCGCATGGCAACAATATAATTTTTCCTCAGGCAGTTAATGAAAAAGGGGAGGTTGTCATCGATTTATCTATCCCCGACTTTACTACACCTAGTTTTCCAGAACCGACATCTCATATGGCATTCCGAATAAATGTCTGGGACACTCGTTTACCATGGAAGTCTGTCCTCGTCATTCACAATTTTTCGGATGACTATTTAAATTTTGAACTTGCTGAATTAAAAAGAAATAAAGCTACACTTCTGGCTGATGGAGAAAAAATTGATCTTTCAGGAATTCCTTCATCTGCCAATTGCTCTTTTACAGAAGATGGAAAAATCAGTATTCGGGGGCATATTTCTGTCATTATTGGAGAAGAAAATATTCTTTAGGTTTAAAATAGATAAACAGAAGCCTATATTATTCATAGATTTTATATGTTTTATTTCATGTTTTTTGGAAAATATTTTTTAAATCGTAATCTTTGCAAAAGAAAAACCGAAAAAAAATAATGTTATGTCAGAATTAAGCGGATTAAGTCAGAAAAGTCTAGAATTTGTATCCCAGGAGGATAAATATGGAGCACACAACTATCACCCACTTCCAGTGGTTTTAGCAAAAGGAGAAGGCGTTTTTGTTTGGGATGTAGACGGCAAGAGGTATTTTGATTTCCTTTCAGCATATTCAGCTGTTAATCAAGGCCATTGTCACCCGAAGATTTTAAAAGCCATGAACGATCAGGCTTCTACATTAACTTTGACTTCCAGAGCTTTTTTCAATAATAAACTGGGCGTTTACGAAGAATTTATAACGAAATTCTTTGGCTACGACAAAGTACTTCCTATGAACTCAGGAGCTGAAGCAGACGAAACAGCGATTAAATTATGTCGTCGTTGGGCTTATGATGTAAAAGGCATTGCAAAAGATCAGGCAAAGATTATTGTTTGCGAAGGAAATTTTCATGGCAGAACTACCACTATCGTATCTTTCTCTACGGATCCTGATTCATACGGTGGATTTGGTCCATTTACTCCCGGCTTCATTAAAATTCCTTACAATGACTTAAAAGCGTTGGAAGAAGCTTTACAGGATCCCAATGTAGCTGGATTCCTTGTTGAACCTATTCAGGGTGAAGCTGGTGTATTTGTTCCTGGTGAAGGATATCTTGCTGAAGCCTACAAACTTTGCAAAGCAAAAAATGTATTATTTATAGCTGATGAAGTACAGACAGGTATTGCCAGAACAGGTAAACTACTGGCTTGTGATCACGAAAACGTACATCCAGATATTCTGATTTTAGGAAAAGCACTTTCTGGTGGTTTTTATCCTATTTCAGCCGTATTAGCCAAAGATGAAATTATGCTTACCATTAAACCCGGTGAACATGGTTCAACATTTGGAGGTAATCCTTTAGCTGCTGCGATAGCTGTTGCTTCATTAGAAGTTGTCAGAGATGAAAAATTAGCAGAAAATGCTGAAAAAATGGGGCAACTTTTCAGAGACGAGCTTAAAAAAATCAACTCACCTATGATT
>PHDH01000276.1 GCA_002840935.1 Bacteroidetes bacterium HGW-Bacteroidetes-21
GATGATACCCAGTTCGAAGAAAAGGGGTTCTTCTACCTCATGAGAGAAAAATAAAAAAAGGGCTTCGGCCCTTTTTTTTTATCTTTGAGGCAACCAAAAAGACCTCTCGCGTGTCTGCATTTAAGTATAAATTATAAATTTTTCTACAATGAGAAAATCCTTCATCCTGACTTTCACCCTATTGTGTATGTCATTTTTATTTATTTCTGCGCAGAATCAAACCCCGGAAATACATTTTACATGGGATAAAAAAGCATATCCTGTATATCAGGAACCCATAAGCAAATTAATTTTTACAGTAAAAAATACTGGAGAAGCATATAAGAATCAACTTGAAAATATTATCAAAAATACCGAGACTATTAAAAATTATAGTATTTCTGAAAATACAGAAGGGTTTGTATTTGAAATACAAATGCAGAACATAATAACAGTTGAAGGACTTAAACAGTTTTTTAATAACCTATTTCTTACTTCTTTTTATTTTAACGGTAAAAAAGTAGACACTGAAGATATCCTCACTACAGAAGAAATCTCAGCTAAAAATGCAGAAATGTCTCAGATTCACTTTTCAAATCAGATAACACCCGAAAGTTCTTCTATTCAAAAAGCAGATTATGCAGTTTTCAATGCTAAAATGAAACTTTCAAGTTTTTATAATGATAGCTACCCTCAATATCTTTTTAATGGAAATGTGACTGCATTAAAAAGTAAAATCGAAGTTTTAACTGAAAAAAGAAATATTTTAAATAATTAATCATATGAGAAGATTTTTTATCGTTCTAAGCTTCTTAATAGCAGCAATAAGCGTCTGGGGTCAAAATGGGAACCTATGTAATATTGCAGAACCATTTTGTTCCGATCAGACTTATTCCTTTCCAATGAATACGAACACCACTGCCGAATCAGGACCAGATTATGGTTGTTTATATTCACAACCAAATCCATATTGGTATTATATGTTGATTGATCAATCAGGAGATATTACAATTTACATGAATTCTCCTACGGGTAATGACATTGACTTTGTAGCATGGGGACCATTTTCATCACCAACAGCACCATGTACTGCCCAACTAACAAATAACTGTTCATCGTGTCCGAATAATACCAGTGACCCTAACTTTTATCCATCGGGAAATACCATTGATTGTAGTTACGATCCAGCATACGAAGAAACAATTCATATTTCAAACGCTGTTTCAGGACAGTATTATTTGCTATGTATCACAAACTACTCCAATTCAGCGGGAGATATTACATTTAATCAAACGGATTTTGGTCAGCCTGGAGCCGGAAGCACTAACTGTGCCATTGTATACTGTAATCTAACTGATCTGACAGCCACTCCTGGTGCCTGTGATCCTTTAACCAATTCTTATTCTGTCTCAGGTCAGGTTACTTTTACTGGCGCACCTACTACGGGAACTCTTGTGGTAACAGATATTCAAAGCGGTATTAGCCAGACTTTCACTGCACCATTCACTAGTCCAGCTTCATATACATTAAATGGCTTGCTGTCTGACGGAGCTTCCCATACAATAACAGCTACATTTTCGGATGCACCAACTTGTAGTATGACTATCACCTATAATGCTCCAGTGCCATGTAACCAGTGTTTTTCAAATGCAGGAGCAGATTTTTCTGTTTGTGGCTTAACAGCTACTTTAGCAGCAATTGAAAGTGTAGGAGATATGAATACTCATTGGCTAGCACTAACAGGAGCAACCTATGTTGACATTAACTCTCCCACAACGAATGTAACAGTTGCAGCTGCTGGCACTTACACCTTCACATGGGAAATTACAAATAGCAATGGTATTTCCTGTACAGATGCTGTTAATGTTACATTTAATCCCATTCCTACTTCCTCTTTTACTACAAATTCACCACAATGCGAAGGCAATACAATAACAGCAACATACACAGGAACAGGTGCATCAACCTATAACTGGAATTTCGGAACAGGCGCAAATCCTGCCACTGCAGTTACACAGGGTCCACATAATATAACATATGCGCCGGGTAATTATACTATCAATCTGACAGTTGTTTCTGCTCAGGCTTGTACTTCTGCAGTCAGTACACAAAATGTACTTGTTAACCCTAATCCGGTATCCACTTTTACAGCTGTAAGTCCTGTTTGCGCAGGTGACCCAAGTCAAATCGCTATTGGATTTACACATTCAGCCAACTATACTTATAACTGGACAGTAACTCCTGCCGGCACACCTACAACAATTTCTGGCCCTGGCCCACATTCAATAACATGGGCAAGTGCTGGTGTTGCTACGATAACGCTTCAAGTTACAAATACGAGTACGGGATGTATTTCATCTACAACAACCCAACAGGTTCAAATACTTTCAGCTGGAACTACCAATTGCTGTATTGTACCTAGTCCAAATGCAGGAGTTGACGCAACTAATATTTGCGGTTTTAACTATAATTTGAATGCGACTCAACCTGCTCCCGGAAACTCAGCATTATGGACCATGGTTTCAGGACCAGGCTCTGCCTCTTTTTCGAATAATGCGGCTTTCAACTCAACAGTTACAGTAACAGCAGCAGGAACTTATGTGTTCCAATGGGCTGAAATTAGTGGAGCTTGCGATTCGAGCGATCAGGTTCAAATTTCATTTATTCAAAGACCGGTCGCCAATATCCCGTTAGACAGATTACAAATTTGTGGAAACAGCACAAACTTATCTGCTGTTCAAAGTGTTACTGGCAGTATGGGCCTCTGGGCTGTAGTTCCACCAATGAATGCAACTTTCGCGCCGAACAACACATCTCCAAATGTAACAGCTACAGCTGCATCTGGCTTTGGAACATATTTCTTTGTATGGACAGAAGGAACATCCATGACTTGTGCCACAAGAGATACTATTCGTGTCGAGTTCTTGCAAACACCGACCGCTTACGCTGGAGTTGACACCATTTCGTGCGGTTATAGCGTAAATTTAAATGCCGACGGCGCTTACCCAGGTTACTGGACTTCCAGTCTGGCTAACGTCATTTATCAACCCGCCGCTTCGAGATACGATGCCCGTGCTATCATTCCTCCCTATACAACATCTCAATTTGTTGTTACTTTTACATGGCATGCATTTAACGGTACTTGTCAAGGCACTGACGCCGTAACAATTACTTTCAAGAAACCGCCTCATACTGAAGCTGGCCCTAATCAATCAATCTGTGGTCTTACAACACAATTAAATGCAGACACTCTGGGTAGTGGTATCGTTTGGGCTACATGGACCAGCAGCGTTCCTGGTGTAAATATTACGTATACCGGAACAACTCCCGATGTTCCTAAAAACCCAACCGTTGACGCTTCAGCTGTTGGTAGCTTCTATCAAAATAGTCAGCGCCCTGTTTATTTTTACTGGATTGCCCAAAACGGTCAGGGATGTGAAGCCAGAGATTCTGTTTTGGTTACATTCTTCGAAATTCCAGACGCCTTTGCAGGAGCAGACGACTCTATTTGCGGTAAAAATTACGATTTGGTTGGAAATTATAGTCTTGCCAATGCAACAGGAACCTGGACTATACTTCAGAAACCTTTTACTACTTCTTCTGCCGACTTCCAGCCTCCTACTCATGCTGATGGGGAAGTTACTGTCTCCGATTACGGCATCTACCAGTTTATCTGGAGAGAATCCAATGCTGGTAATACACAGTGCCTCGACAGAGACACTATACAAATTTACTTCATGCAAGTACCACACCCCGATGCTGGTATGGACTTCTCGGTATGCGGCAAATACGCCGAACTAAATGCTACAGCTACCACCGGGAATGGTTATTGGACAGCACCCACCAACTCATGGTTCAATGCAACCGACTGGCATTTGGGTGACACCACATTCTGTGCTTCATGCTACACCGACGCCAACGTTGTTTACTACTATCCCTCCGAAAATGATACCGTAACTATTTACTGGATGGAATTTAACGGTATTTGTTATGGCTACGATTCGGTCAACGTATTTTATGGAAGTATTCAACAAGCCATTGATCTGGTTGATCCCGCTGACAGCCTTAACTGCGGTCGTAGTTTCGACCGCCTTAACGCACAGAACCCTGCCTACGGACATGGTTACTGGTATGACGCCGTGGCCAACACCAACTTCTATCCCAATACCAACCTGTCACATCCCGACTCGGCTTATATTTCCTCCTCTTCTTATGGTATGCACTACTTCTATTGGGTAACTGTGAATGGAAACTGCCGAGATACTTCCGACATGGTTCCGGTGAACTTCATTCG
>PHDH01000277.1 GCA_002840935.1 Bacteroidetes bacterium HGW-Bacteroidetes-21
ACATCACACGTAAAATATGAGAATGACCCGAAATAAAGAGCTTTGGAGGGTGGGCTTTCATTACTCTTGTAATTATTTGCGTATAATGTCCGGGGTAGCCACCAATATGGGTCATTAAGACATCTACACCCTCAATTACAAACCTACGGAACTCGGGCACATCACTTCTTACAATATGGTTATCAATATTGCCCCAGACGGCTCTGACGGGTTTAAATAATCGCAGTTCATCCAGCGTTTCGGGATTACCTATATCTCCGGCATGCCATATTTCATCGGATGCTTCAAAGAAAGTATATACTTCAGGAATAATTATTCCGTGCGTATCACTCAATAATCCGATTTTTTTCATGTTTCAAATGTGGTTATTTTTCTGCATATTTGCATATATTTCGCTTATGAGTTACCAGTTATTTTATATCGAGCCTGTTGATAAAGAAACAGCCATACTGAACGCTGATGAGACCCGGCATGCATTAAAAGCATTACGTCATGTTCAGGGAGATACATTGTTTTGTGTTGATGGTAGAGGGAATCTCTATGAAACATCAATACTCGTTATCGGGAAAAAAGAATGTATCCTGAAAATTAATAAAATCACGCCAAACTTCAACAATCATCCTTACCATTTGCACATCGGAATTGCGATCACACGAAACCCCGACCGTATGGAATGGTTCGTTGAAAAAGCAACGGAGATTGGCATCAACAAAATTACCCCTATCGTTACAAAACGCACTGAAAAAATCAGGGTAAACAACGAACGTTTAAAAAAAATTGCCCTTGCTGCTATTAAACAATCTCAAAAAGCTTATTTACCAGAAATATCTGAACCCATTAATTTAAAGGAATTTATTGCAAAAGAGCAAGCTGTACAAAAGTTTATTCCTCATTGCTACGATGACAATAGCCGTTTATGGTTGCATCAAATAGCTAAACCGACAACAGACACCATTATAATTATCGGGCCTGAAGGGGACTTTACTGAAGATGAAGTTGCATTGGCAGTAGACAATCAGTATCTACCAGTAAAAATTAGCCCTACCATATTAAGAACTGAGACTGCTGGAATTCATTGCTGTCAGACTATTAGTTTAGTCAATCTGCAATAAACTTCGAATACAATTTTTTTAACAAAAACCGAAAGCCAGAGCGAAAGGGAATAACTTAATTTTGTAAAAACTATGACATTTTCTATCCTCGATATTATACGGCAAACCATTATGGTTTCCGGCTTTGTATTCTTCATGTTAATGTTAATTGAATACATACATGTTGTCCGAAAAGGAAATTTTAAGGTCAACATAGGTAAATCCAAATTTCTACAAGTATTATTTGCAACATTCATGGGGTCATTACCCGGTTGTATGGGGACATTTGCTGTAGTTACTCTTTTCACCCACCGTGTAGTAAAATTTGGTAGTTTGATTGCTGTTTCCCTTGCTACATTCGGAGACGAAGCGTTCATCTTTTTTGGTACCGATCCTATCAATGCACTCATATTAACTGGAATACTTGCATCTATCGCCATCGTGACCGGTATAGCCTTTACGCTCTTCGAGAAAAATGCACCTTTAGATAAAAATTATCCCCATTTTCAGACACATAAAGATGATTGCCATTGTAAACCTGTAGAAGGCAAATTTAAACTTCAACTACAAAAAATAAGTATCAGTCGCGCATTCCTGATTGCCATCCTGCTTCTTATTATACTTTCACAATTCCTTGGAGGAGGACATGCCGAGGCTACAGAACATATCCATAATGAAGTTGTAGAACATGAACACGAAACTGTTTTAAACGCCCATGCTCATGGATTACTGTCACCCGAAACATTAGTATTCATTATTGTTGGTATAGTTATTCTATTTATTGTTCTTACGGTACCCGAACATTTTCTCACAGAGCATGTATGGAGTCATGTTCTCAAAAAACATTTCTTACCTATTTTTCTGTGGACATTTGCATCTATTTTCCTGATTCAGTTATTACTTAGTTTTTACGATCCAGCTCATTGGATAGAAGAAAACATGAATATCGTTTTCCTTACAGCCATATTAATTGGACTTATTCCAATATCCGGACCTCACTTGATTTTCATTTCACTTTTTACAGGGGGACTTATTCCATTTAGTGTTTTACTTATCAACGCTGTTGTACAGGAAGGACATGGAGGATTACCTCTTCTGGCTGAATCGAAAAAAGATTTTTTTAAAATGAAAGCTATTAAAATTGGCATCGCTTTAATAATCGCTTTAGCAGCTTACTTCTTTAAATTTTAATCTATGAAAAATATTATTCTCTCCGTCTTTTTTGCAATTCTGTTAAATCAAGGAAACGCACAGACCAAGTATATTAACATATTTCATTTAAACGACATTCACGGCAGAATTGATAATTTACCCAGAATCAAATTCATAATAGATAGTATAACCAAAACTGATGGCGGTTATACCATTATTCTCAATGCCGGTGATATGTTTAGTGGCAATCCTTATGTTGATAAATATGCAGAACCAGGTTATCCCATTATTGATTTGCTGAATATGCTCCCCCTCACAGCCACGACTATAGGAAATCATGAATTTGATTATGGCATCAGCACACTCAATAAAAGAATACGTCAGGCTAAGTTTCCTTTTCTTGCATCAAATATCAAGAATGCCGACTCAACCCTGCTTTTCACTCCGGGCTTCATCACGCTAAAACCTTATAAGAAATTTAATATTTGCCTTATAGGAGTTACTCAAACAGGCGTAAACGGATACCCCGATTCACATCCAGACAAAGTAAAAGGTTTAGTATTCACTCCAGGAACAGAGATTTTATCCACTTTAAAAAAGTCTAAAAAGCAGCAGCTGTGCATTGTACTTTCTCATATGGGCATAGAAATGGATACAGCATTTTCGAATCAGAATGATTTTCCCGATTTGATTATTGGCGGACACAGCCACGAAAAACTCGAGAAACCTTATCAGGGAAAATACTTTCCGGTGCTTCAGGCGGGATCTTATGCAAAATACCTTGGCTATTACAGATATACCCTAGATAAGAATAAAATAGTAGCCGAAGACTATAAATTCTTGCCCATAAAAAGTGGCGGGAATGAAGACAAAGCAATGCTTGAAAAAGTTGCAGAATATAAAAATGCGCCCCAGTTTAATGAAGTCATTGCCGATGTTAAAGCAGACATTAATGGAGTCAACCAGCTTGGTACATTTATGGCCATGGCATATTTAAAAGAATGTGGCGCAGATATCTCTGTTCAGAATTCTGGAGGTGTCCGCACCAGGACCCTTAAGACCGGGCCACTTCAACTCGTTAAAGTATTTGAATTAGACCCTTTTGATAACCCATTGGTCATTGCAGAGATGTCGCAAGACGAAATCATTTCCCTTATTATGCAAAGCATTAAAATTGAGGGAGATTACGATTTAATTCCTGCGGGATTCAAATACAAAATAGTAAGAGATGAAACCGGTAAGGTGAAAAACATAGAACTCGATTTTGGTAATACCAAACCAAATAAAGGAGGACGATTCAGAGTTGCCCTAAATAGTTATGTTTTTTTCTCTTACCCTGAAAAAAGTAAAAAAATAAAATATACAGATACCGGAATAACTTCGAATGATGCTTTGATCAGATATTTTAAAAGCATTAAAACCATCACCCCTTGCGAGGTGATGATTCCGGAAAATGTCTCAGGTAAAGAATACTAGTTATCTAACTATGGATTTACCTGTCCCTGATTCTTGTTGTTTCTTTCAGGAATTATCACAGCAAAAATAAACAAGACGACTAGTGCTGCAACAAAAATAATAAAGAGTGAAGTCAGCGTTTTAGCTATAACATTCTCGATATCTATCACATCCCATACAGCCAATAAAGCCATAACGGTAAAAAACAGGACAAATACCATCAATAAATAAGAAGCAATTTTCTTTAACATAACATTGTTTTTAATTTACATTCAGTTTCAACATTAACTCTTTTATGGAACCTGCTTCAAAAGATTCATTCTCAGCACGAACCTCCCAAACTTGTTCCAAATCTTTTACTATAACGGAAATAGGAGCAGGAATGTTACACCCTACATCAAAACCCATACGTTTAAAAGCTCTTACAGTCCATTCATAACGATTGCCCGAGCCTTGTATATTTACTTTTCCACGAACGCTTTCCGTCAATAAACTATAATCCCCTTTTTGAACATCAAAAAACAACTCAGATTTATCAAATATGCGATTATAAAGCCCCCTTTCG
>PHDH01000278.1 GCA_002840935.1 Bacteroidetes bacterium HGW-Bacteroidetes-21
GACTACGATTGATGCATTTCCTGTAAGATCTAATGGAAGTTCAATATCCTGACTCATAGCAATAGGAGGAATTGCATCTGTTAAAATAAATCGTTGGGTTTGAGTCGTTATATTTCCACTGGCATCCTCAAAACTCCATGTCACTATATTTAATCCATTCAAATCATAAGTTAATGCATCTGAAGTTGTACCTGTAATGGGTCCAGAACAATTGTCTGTTGCTGTGGGAATAGTTGTTGAAGAAACAGAACAAATTCCAACTACATCGGGTAATATGGCCACATCAGGAACTGGACTTAAAAGATCTACCACAGTGACAGTAGAAGTGCAAGTTGAAACATTACCGGCATGATCAGTTACTGTCATTATAACAGCATTAGATCCAATATTGCTACAATCAAAAGATTCATGATCAATAATGGCAGATGCAATAGCACAATTATCAGTTGATCCACCGTCTATACTTTGAGAATAAACAAACAAACCTCTGATACTACCAAAAGAACCTGAAACAACTGTTACTGGTGTTCCAATTCCATTAGCTGGGGCTTTCTTAATGACGTCGAAGCTACTGTTAGAACCTGACGAAAAGGTGGTCCAATACAACATCTGGCTAGATTTTAAAAGATACAATCCAAAGATGCCAGTTTGTCCGGAATAAAGAGTAGAAGGAGTTCCACTTCCATCCATATTTCCAACCATAATCGAATTTGTTCCTTTATTAACCCAATACACCAGTGAATTTTCTTCATCAATTACTAAATCTCTTGGGCCGTTGACACCAACTGAATTGTCATATAAAACGGTATAATCATTTCCGTCATCGCTAACAGTTGAAATATAATTATTATTGACTTCTGTAAAATAAAGTTTTTGGTCTGTTGCATTATATTCCAGTCCAATGGCATATTCTGCATCAATTACCTGAGTAGAAGTTCCGGAATTATCCAGATTTGCGACATAAATACCATCACTTCCAGCAGAAAAGAAGTATCTGTTATTTGGATAGTCTATATCAAGATCGTGATGTTCGCCGCCAATCTGAGAGTTAGTCAAAATATCGGGAGTACCACTGCCATCAGCTAATGCATAATAAATCTCATGTTGATTTCCTCCACCCCAGTATAATTGCCCGTTTTGAGGTACGTATTCAATTCCAACTGGACCTGAATAATCGCTTGCAGCATTCGGATATAGAAGTGATGTAGAAGTTCCGTCAAAAGACCAAATTTTATTACCGTAGGTCCCAGTAAAATATATCGTTTCATTTGTAAGATCAGCATTTCCATTTTCATCAAGTTCAATAACGAGATCCTGACAGAGCGCATCCGGGGCTGTGTTATCAGTAATAATAATGTTTTGATCCTGAGTTGCAACATTTCCATTATCATCAACATAAGTCCATGTAACTACAGAAGAATGTAGCAAAGGGAAAATGGTTGTTGTTGTTCCGTCAATTACTCCTGAACAATTGTCGGTAGCAGTTGGAACCGTAGGAGTTACAGAACAAAGGTCTGATACATCCGGAAGTAAAGTGACATCTGGGACTGGAGCTATCGCATCATCAATCACAATATTTTGATTCTGAGTTATAACATTTCCATTACCATCATCATACGACCAAGTAATAACTGTAGAAGCCACCACGGGGAAAATGGTTGTAGTTGTGCCTGTTATTATTCCTTCGCAAGCATCTGTTGCTGTTGGAGAAGTTGGCATTACGGCTGTACAACCTACAGTTAAATCTGGAAGTGTAGCCAGATCGAAAACTGGTGGTGTAACATCATCAACGATCACCGTTTGTTGTTGATAGGAAATATTGCTATTCCCGTCATTATATGCCCATGTAATTGTATACGTTCCCTGTACATCATAAAAGAGTGCATCTGTTGTGGTAGCTGTTATTGAACCTTCGCAGGCATCTGTAGCAGTGGGAACATTAGTCACTGTGGCAGAACACTCGCCAACAACATTAGGCAATACGGCTACATCGGGAACAGGCGCATTGATATCTTGAATTACAACGTGTTGTGTTTGGACAAATGAATTACTATAATTGTCGGTATAAGTCCATGTAATTATGTAATCACCAAAACTATTGTAAATTAGAGGATCAGTGGTTGTTCCGGTTACAATGCCCGCACATTCATCCGTTGCAGTAGGAGGGTTAATAATATTGGCATTACATTCGTAATAAGCAGTAGGAAGCTCATCTAATGCTTCAACTCCACAAGTCGGTATAGCTGAAAAAGTCTGGTATTGGCCACCAGAAATAGATCCAGAAAGAAAAGATACCCCATTACAAGTAAGATTATAGGAAAATGAGTTATCATTAAAAGAACCTTGTGTTTCAGCAATAAAGGTATATGGCCCATTAAATGAAGACACTGTATAAGTTCCAATACTATAAGGACCACCACTCAAGAGAACATTATTGGAAGCATCTCTAAATTCCCATCCAATTTCATCAATCATACCTATTTGACTAATTGTTATAGAAATCATACCTGGTGTTAAGATGTAATTGTCAGGAACAGGAGGATGAACATCATCAATTAATACATTTTGATTTTGTGTGACTACATTTCCGTTACCGTCATCATATGTCCAAGTAATTGCAGTCGTTCCAAGTGCATTGATAGGAAATGATGTAGAAGTGGTTGCATCAATAATTCCTAAACAATTATCAGAAGCAGTGGGCGCAATTGGTGTAATAGAGCAATCGGCAGCAAGATCGGGAAGTGTCGCAATATTTGGAACAGGATCAGTTACATCGTCAATAATTACATTCTGTGTTTGTGAAAAAATATTACCATTTCCATCATCATAACTCCATGTAATAACTGTTGTTCCCTGAGTTGTTATAGGAAAACTGGTAACAGTCGTTGCGTTAATAGTTCCAGAACAATTATCGGTAGCAGTTGGACTGGTGGGATTTACCATACACTCGTCGGTTAAATCCGGGAGACTTGCAACGTCGGGGACAGGACTATCTACATCATCAATGATTACGTTCTGGGTTTGTGAAACAGTGTTTCCATATCCATCATCGTAATTCCACGTAATTACAGTTGTTCCCTGTAAAGTAATAGGAAAGACTGTTGTTGTAGTTGCTGTAATAACTCCTTCACAAGCATCTGTTGCAGTAGGAAATGTAGTAATATTTACAGAACAACCATCTGTAATATCTGGTAAAGATGCGATATCAGGTATGGGATTAAAACCACCATCGTATTCGGCATAATTTGTAATATCTGCGTTAGAGGCTACAAAATTTGAAACTGTTCCGTTAAGAGCCAGACCAAATAATGTCGCGTCTATTTCATTAAGACTAATATCAGTCAAGTTTGTTATAGAAGTATTATCTCCATCTGCAACACCTTGATTAAAATTAAAATAAGCAACTAAGTCATCTTCTTCTCCTGTCATCTCAGAATGCATAAATCCAGCAATATCACAAGCAGACAGAGCAATTTCCCATATTCTCACTTCATCCATCTGACCACCAAATGGTTCAGTTCCAGAAACATTTCCCCCAATCAAACCATGATCGGATGCAGAAATTGTGAGAGGAATTGGATTTTCTGAAAGAGAATATGGAATTCCATTAGCGTAAAAGGTCCAGGTTCCTCCATTTCTAACTACTGCAAGGTGAGTCCATACACCTGTAGACAATTTATAATCAGAAGTAGCAATAGAAGCTCCACCACAAAGCAGTGAAATTTCATAATTATCACCGGAGTTAATGAATAAACCAAATCCGGAAGAACTTGTATTGCCGTTATAGACAACAATCTGATTCTGACCGGCTTCTACCCCATTCCATTTTACCCAGGCTTCTATACTTACATTGTCAATTTGCATTGTAAAAGGTTCACCTGCCACATAATCATTCACTCCATCAAAGTCAAGTGCATTCCCCGGAGGTGATAATGTTTCGACCATAATGGGAGTAGTATAATGATAGCCCCCCTCATCGCCAAGGCTTGACTTATTAGCTCTTACTCTATAATAATAGGTTGAAGAGTGTTCCAATCCTGAAATGGATGCAGAAGAATATGTTCCAGATAAAACAAGAGGATCATAACCCGCTAATTTATTTATAAATTGAGCATCAGTAGCAACTTCTATATAATAGTTATTTACAACACCAACAGCAGGAGCTATCCAGTTAGCAGTATAATTTTCATAAGACACTTCTGTAGCAGCAAGATTTACGGGGCAAACCATAGC
>PHDH01000279.1 GCA_002840935.1 Bacteroidetes bacterium HGW-Bacteroidetes-21
AAATATTGCTGTAATTACACACGCCGGCGGTCCTGCCGTAATGCTTACCGATGCACTTTCTAACGGTGGTCTTGAAGTGCCGCACATCGACAATCCAAAATCCAAAGAGTTGCTGGCTGAATTGTTCCCGGGATCTTCGGTAGCCAATCCCATCGATTTTCTGGCAACTGGCACGGCAGAACAGTTGGGCAAAATCATTGACTATTGCGAAAATGATTTCAAAGAAATAGATGCCATGGTCGTCATTTTTGGCAGCCCCGGTCTGTTTGAAGTATACGATGTATACCGATTACTGAACGAAAAAATGAAAACCTGCAAAAAACCCATTTATCCCGTTTTGCCTTCTATCATTAACGTGAAGAATGAGATTGATGAATTTATATCTTTGGGCCGTATTAATTTCCCCGACGAAGTAATTTTGGGAAATGCCCTGGCTAAAATATTCAGCACCCCAAAACCTGCCGAGACAAATACTACTCCACCCCAAATGGATATTAGCGCCATCCGCAATGTCGTTGATAATGCTCCCGATGGATATCTCGACCCAAATTCTGTAGGCTTACTTCTTGATGCTGCCGGCATTCCCAGAGCAGGCGAAGCTACCGTATCAAATCGCGACGAAGCGACTCAAGCTGCCAGACAACTGGGCTTTCCTGTTGTAATGAAAGTTGTTGGACCCGTTCACAAATCGGATGTAGGTGGCGTGGTTTTGAATGTCAAAAACGAAGAAACCGTTGCAGCCGAATTCGACCGCATGATTAAGATTCCCGAAACAACTGCCATACTTATTCAGCCCATGCTTTCCGGCATAGAAATATTTGCCGGAGCCAAACGTGAAGGCGACTTTGGTCATATGGTTTTATGTGGTCTGGGCGGTATTTTTATCGAAGTACTAAAAGACGTCAATGCGGGTATTGCTCCATTGAATAAAGAGGAAGCTTTCCGTATGATACGTAACCTCAAGAGTTATGGTATTATCAAAGGAGCCCGTGGTCAGGAAGGTGTCAACGAAGACCTATTTGCAGACATCGTCGTACGCCTCTCGGGTCTTGTAATAGCAGCTCCCGAAATTGAAGAAATGGACCTCAATCCACTATTGGGCAAAAAAGATAGAATTATTGCCGTTGATGCCCGTATCAAAATAACGAAGTAATATTTTTTGAAATTATTAGTTCTAGGTCTTGTCATTCAATACATAAAACATGGACATTCAAAAAATAATCCATCACCCAAAGTCATTTTTTTTAATCGCTGGTCCTTGCGTTGTCGAAAATAAAAAAATGTCGATGGACATTGCTGCCACGCTAAAAGAAATTACAACAGAACTAAAAATACCATTCATCTTCAAAGCGTCTTACCGTAAAGCCAACCGAACAAGCAATACCTCATTTACCGGCATAGGCGACATAAAAGCACTTGAAATTCTTCAAGAAATACGTTCTACTTTCAAAGTTCCCGTTATAACCGATATTCACCTTCCGGAAGAAGCTGCTTTGGCTGCAAAATATGTCGACATGCTTCAAATTCCGGCTTTTCTTTGTCGCCAGTCCGACTTGCTCGAAGCAGCCGCCCGAACCGGAAAACCTGTAAACATAAAAAAGGGACAATTTTTATCGGCTCAAAGCATGGCTTTTGCTGCCCAGAAAGTAAAAGAAGCTGGCAACGAAAATATTTTACTCACCGAACGAGGCACTTTTCTTGGTTATGGCGATTTGGTTGTAGATTTCCGATCCATACCCATCATGAAAGATCTAGGTTATCCTGTGATACTCGATTGTACTCATTCACTGCAACAGCCCAACACTGGCCATGGTGTCACTGGAGGACTTCCCCAATTCATTGGCATGATGGCCAAAGCCGGTATTGTTACTGGTGCCAATGGCATTTTTATTGAGACTCACCCCAATCCAGCCAAAGCTTTATCGGATGGCGCAAACATGCTTCCGTTGAAAGACATAAAAGAATTACTTATTTCTCTGAAAAAAATACAGGCTGCTTTATAGAGGAAATTTTCATTAGCCAACAAGCTACACGATGAAAATTATTTAATATAAAAGTCCAGCAATTTTTTATCCTCCAGATAACCTTCCAGATGATCATTAATTTGCAATGGTCCCACACCTTCGGGAGTTCCGGAAAATATGATATCACCCGTTTTAATTGTCATAAATTGTGATGCATAGGCAATAATTTTTTCGAATGAAAAAATCAAATCTCGGGTATTTCCATTCTGTACAGTTTTCCCATTTACATCCAATCTGAAATTCAATTCCCCAATACTTTTATAATCTGTCACGGGAAAAAATTCACTTACAGCAGCGGAGTTATCGAAGCTCTTGGAAATCTCCCAGGGCAAACCGGCATTTTTGCATTCTTCCTGCAAATCTCTGGCAGTAAAATCAATACCAAGCCCTACTTCGCCTATATACCGGGAAGCAAATTTTTCGGCGATATTTTTCCCTACTTTACATGTACGAACAAGAACCTCCACTTCGTAATGCAGGTTTTTTGTGAAATGAGGATAGAAAAAAGGTTTATTATTTCTAAGGATAGCAGAATCGGGTTTCAGAAACAATACAGGTTTTTCGGGTATGGGATTCCCCAACTCTTTTGCATGTTTACCGTAATTACGGCCTACACAAATAATTTTCATATCACAAACGACTGCGTAGTTTTATTTCAGTCAGAATTTTCTTTGTATATGCCGGAAACTGACCATTTAATATCCATCCGTAATAGCCTGGGTCTTTCTGAAAGACTTCGGAGACAAGCATACCTTTATATTTGCCAAAGTTAAAGACTTCTACATTGTCATCGTTGAAAATGATATGTCCTGCCAGATCGGCATTATGATGGTGAGATGAAAAACGAAATACCTCTTCAAAGTCAGCCTTCAAGTCGTCGTATGTTTCAAGTTGAGCTTTAAAAACCTCATATGTTGCCAGCGTGTCGGCATCAGACTGATGTGCATCAGTAAAATCCTTTTTGCAATAAAACTTATAAGCGGCTTTTAAATCACGAGGTTCTTTTTTATGGTAGATAATCTGCACATCAATCATGCGACTGTTTTTGAAATTAAAGTCAACACCCGCTCTGAGAAATTCCTCGGCCAAAATGGGCACATCAAACTTTACTGAATTAAACCCGGCAATATCGGCCCCTTCGAAGTACTTGGAAAGATTGGCAGCGATCTCTTTAAACTGTGGTTTGTCTTTTACATCCTCATCTGTAATGCCATGAATTTCTGTAGTCAGAGGGGGAATGGGAATACCCGGATTCACTATAAAAGTCTTTAATGTTTCCTTTTGATTGGGTTCCACACGAATGATGCTAATAGAAATGATTCTGTCGGTTAGAATACTCAAACCTGTTGTTTCTACATCAAAAAAAACAACGGGTTTTTTGTTGGATAATTTCATGAAATACTAATTTGGAGGAAGAATTATTTGTTCGGAGATGACTGTTTCAACAGGTTGTTCGTCGGCAATAAAAATACTACGAGTATAAGGCGCAAAACCAGTCCCTTTAATTGTTACAGTATATTTTCCGGGGAGAAGTGCAAAAGTGTACTTCGAATTTCTAGCATTGACAGAAACGCGACTAACTTCTTTTCCCGACTTATCATCAGTGACATAAAAATCGAGCGATTCAAACACGGATGTTTTTTCGTGAACAGGCACATTTTTATCGGCAGTACCATACAATAAATTTCCTGTATATACTACATTGGTAGGTGGAATATCTTCCATAATAATTCTGAAAATATCCATTCCACCTGTACCATTTTTATCGTAACGACTGGTATATCCATATCTTCCGTTCATGGTATAAATAACATTGAAATTATCATACAAATCGTTAATCGGATAACCTAAATTTCGGGGCTGAGTCCATCTGCCATCATCTACAGCATCTGATACAAAAACATCATATCCGCCCATCGAACCAGGTCCATTTGACGAAAAGTACAAAAAGTAACCATTGGCAGTAATGTAAGGAAAGTTTTCATCATAAGGTGTATTTATTGGTTCACCCATATTCTGCGGAATTCCCCATGATCCATCAGGCAATTTACGTGACATATAGATATCAAAACCACCCATTCCACCGGGGCGATCACTGGAAAAGAACAAAGTATCTCCGCTCTTTGACAGGCTGGCGCCCATTTCGGCAAACTTAGAATTAATATTCTTAGGTAAGGGTGCTAATTCTGAAAAAGCGGCTT
>PHDH01000280.1 GCA_002840935.1 Bacteroidetes bacterium HGW-Bacteroidetes-21
TAAAAACGCGCGGCAATACTTATTTTGAAGAAGGTAGTGAAGCATCGAGCATTCCTATTGTCTGGTCAAAATATGGCATAGTACCTTTAGAAGCATATCCCGGAAAACCCAGCACGCAAGCATACCATAATCATGAGGAAATGAAAGAAAAAATGATGACGTATCTGGATAGTATTAAGGAAAGCAATAGCTGGAATGAGGAACTTGTTGCCAAAGGCATAAAGAATATACTCAATCGCTATATGGGAGCACCTCCCACCGAATTTACCTATCAGGGCAAAAAGTATAACCCACAAGCGTTTCTGAAAGAAGAAGTGAAGCTCAATATGAACGATTATTACAATTTCATGTCAACGCTCAGTGCCGATTTCATGCAAAAATCAGAACTCGTTGAAGCAGACAACTGGCGACATGAAGATGACTATTATAATTTAAACTGCAACGATTTTACAACAACTTTGCTAGATGCATTGAAAAAGGACTATTCGGTATGCATTTGCGGAGATATTTCTGAACCCGGCATAGATTCCTTTAACGAAGGAGCCTATATTCCAACTTTCGATATTCCTCAAGAATTCATCAACGATGATGCCCGTCAATTAAGGCTTAGCGACGGAAGTACAACCGACGATCATTGTATGCACGCAGTTGGATGGTATTTCGATGGCAAATATAACTGGTTTCTTTTCAAAGATTCAGGCGCTGGCGGATTTGACGGACCCAACAAAGGCTATCGGTTTATCCGGGAAGATTTTGTTAAAATGAAAATGATGAATATCATGATGCATAAAAATGCAGCCCCCATCCTGAATAAGATAATTAAATAAAAGCATGAACCGTGCTGACCTTCTAAAAAAACTCCTACCGGGGTTTTTACCGCTGTTTGTATTTATTGCAGCCGACGAATTTTTAGGTACTACCTGGGGAATGATCATTGCTGTTGCGTTTGGGATACTACAAATGACATTCATTGCCATACGCGAAAAACGACTGGAAAAATTTGTTCTTTTCGATACTCTTTTACTTACAGCTTTGGGTGGTATTTCGCTTGCACTCGATAACGAAATATTTTTCAAGCTCAAACCCGCACTCATTGGGCTCATTTTGTGTGTAGTTCTGGGTTTGTCGGCCTTTACTCCCCTCAATTTCATGCTTTCGATGAGTAAAAGGTACATGAAAGGCATAGAGTTCAACGACCAACAAGTAAAAAAACTCAAACAAAGTATACGAGGGATGTTCTGGCTATTTACAGTGCACACAGGACTCGTTTTTTATGCAGCTTTTTACATGTCACACGAAGCCTGGGCTTTTATCAGCGGTGGACTTTTCTATATTCTTGTTGGCGGCTTTTTTATCTGGGAATTTATCAAAAACAAATATTTCAACCGTAGTCAGGGCGAAACCGAATGGCTTCCCATTGTTGATACCGAAGGCAAAATCACAGGAAAAGCGCCACGTTCTGTGGTACACAGCAATCCCGAACTGATGCACCCAGTAGTTCACCTGCATATTTTTGACAAAAACAAACGACTTTACCTTCAAAAAAGACCCATGAACAAACTGGTTCAACCCGGTAAATGGGATACCGCCGTAGGAGGACATGTTGCTTTCGGAGAAACCATAGAAAAAGCTTTAGAACGCGAGACAAAGGAAGAGAGCGGCCTCGAGAACCTTAAAGTCACTCACTTTAGCAGCTATATCTGGAAAACAGAAATTGAAACAGAAATGGTTTTTATGTTTTTAACCCAGACTAGTGAAGAACCTAAACCCGATCCCTCAGAAATTGAAGAAGGAAAATTCTGGTCAATTGCAGAAATAAAAAAGAATCTTGGGAAAGAAATTTTTACCCCAAATTTCGAGCACGAATTCGCTATGTTACAAGGAAAAGTCATTAAATAAACGTATATTTTAGGCGACCTATTAAATAATACTTTGATGTATAGATATATTACGATTGCTTTCATATTGTTTTCATTTGTATTGAAAGCTCAAAATTCCAATTTGCCGTTCTATTCACATAAAATGGAAGTTGGAAAAATTATTTCTAATAATGAAGCCATTTCTGGCACTCGCTTTTTTTTAGGATGTGATTATTATTCTCATTTTTTTGATGAAAGCACAAATAGCATCTTATTGCTATTAAGATATAGAGACAATAACTCTAATGATTATACACATACTGGGTACATCGCCGAATTTGATCTGGCAAATGAAAAAATGATCTGGTCAAGAAAAGTAAATAAGTTTAGTTGGATACCAGGTCAAGGATTTTGCTTCATAAATTCAAAAAACATGGTATATTCAGTAAATCGAGTAAATGGTACAAACCTATGGTCTAAAGAAGGGAATATCGTTTTTAAAAATGACTCTGCACTAATCATTTACTCAAAAGCGTTACCCTCAGCACCTAAAAGCAATTCATATTATTTTGAAAAAGGGGATAATAAAGTAACTATACTGACTTCTAAGCAAAACATACATTACAACGTAAATATGTACGCCGATTCTTTGTTTCTTTTAACTGAATCAAAAGAAATCAGCATGATTAGCCCAAATAAAGGAGAATTATGGAATTATCCCATTGGAGAAACAACAACCAAAATTGAAAACAAAAACTATGATCCAAAGTATAGAATTAAATCAAATGACATAAAACGAAGCCTGATTTTCACAGGAGTGGGGACACTTTTAGCAGGCCTTACCGGAGGAGGGTACTTTTTAATTTTGTTTTATACAATTGATAATACAGTTACTCTTAATCAAGCATGCTCAAATATTTTACCTGAAAATGATTTATTATACTTTGCTTCCAGAGATAGTCTCTTCTGTATCAGAAATAATGGGAATAAAAAATGGACAGTAGCGTTAGACAAACAAATTACAACAAGTTCAAATTTATTTACTGTTGACAATAACCTAATTATGTTGAATCTTGGTTTTTCTTTTTTAGGGGAAAATATAGAGCCCAATGGAAAACCATATATAATAATCACTAATAAAAAAAACTGTCTCCCTTTTCACAAAATTGACTTAGAAAGTGAGACAATCATTTCGGATTATGTCATCAAAAAAAATTTCTTGTATTTATTAGTAAACAATCGTTTAAAATGTATAGATATGGATTTATCTCAAATAATATTAGATCAAGTAATAGACAGTATTAATTTTAAACCTCCTTTCAGCATCTTGAAAAACAGCAATGAATTAGGTATACTTTTAAAAAACAATACAATAGAAAACTCGTTAAATAACAATATTTTAATTCAAGGTGACTCGCAAATTTATCTATTCGATTTAAAAAGCAATACAATCATTACTACATATCAAAAAGAAGATATTACACAAAGAGTAACTGAATTTAAAAATACTTTAATATGGGAATCTTATGATTATTTGATTATTTCTGATAAGCTAAATAACATTTTAGTAAAATTGAAAAAGGGAAGTAGTTATTTTATTGTTGGACAGTATTTGTATGTATTTTATGATACCTATCTTCAAAAAACAGATTTAAGCCTTTTGAACCATAGATTAAATGAACTTAAACTAATAAATTAACATTTCATATATTAATGAACAGCAATTTATTACTAAGCCATAATCCCTTCTTTTATATGTAAATATTTTGTTTTTTAATTTTAAAAATCAAAAAAAATCTATTACTTGATATTTTGTTTATAATTTTCTGCACTGAAACATTAACTTTGGCCCTTGAAAAAACGTATATAATAAAAAATGACTAAAATGAAACACGTTATATTGACTATTATCTGCTTCTTAGTCAATACTCTTTTAGTCTTTTCTCAGGATTGCAATATCACATCCAAAGCCAATGATATTTTACCTGACAGACTTTGTGCGCCTGTAAGTCTTTCGTGGGAAGTCACCTACAGAGGCGTTAACGATGGCGGAGCTTTGGTAGAAATTGTTTTTAATTGGGACGACGGCAATGCGGTACAAGTCGAACTGGCAGATAACACCAACCCCAATCCGGCCGTTAGAGAATGGTCGAAAACCGTAACCCATATTTATCCACAAGGTGGCAATCGATGTAACTATAGACCCACAGCCACATTAAGAATTAATGGCATACTATGTACCAGCACCATACAGCAACAAAATGTAACAGTATGGGACACCGACATTTTTAACGGAGGGCAAATAGCTATCACACCGCAGATATTTCCCATTTGTGTAGGAAATGACGGCACGGTAGTTTTTAA
>PHDH01000281.1 GCA_002840935.1 Bacteroidetes bacterium HGW-Bacteroidetes-21
TGCATGGCCAATACTTCAGCCAGATTGTTTTGATTCTGACTTTCAGCTTTTTCTAAATCAAGTTTAAGAGCAGCTAAATTGGCTCTAGCCTCATCAATATTTTTTTGATATTCAGTATTTTGATTAACCAACTCTTTATTCTTATTGTTTAATGCGGTACAATCACTTAAACTATCCGTCAGTTCCGTATTTAACCTCTCCATTTTAATACTTACTTGCTCTTCTTCCAGCTTCAGTCGTGTAATATCGGTATTAATATTTTTATTTTCAGCAACTGCCTTATTTAGTTTCGTTTTAAGTTTTGACGATCTAATGATAAATACAAATAATAGAACAAGGAGAATAAAAACAATACCACCAGCTCCTGCAAGAAAATATAATTTAATTTTTTCGTCAATTTTTATTTTAGCTACATTCTGTTCTTTTAAAGCAACTACTTCTTTGCCCAGACTATCAGCTGTAACTTTATAGGAATCTACAGACTGAAAACTTTCACGTATAAGTGATTGCAAACTTTCTTTAAACAGTAATACTGAATCTGAAGTGTCTGGAAGCAGTTCGTCTGTTTTAAGCAGGATTTCTTTTGCCTGCCCTTCCCAAGAATAACTTTGCTGAGAAAAAGAAGAAAATCCTACAAACAGGAAAAACACAAATAATATCTGATTTTTCATCATAATCGCTCATTTAATCATATTTGAACAAAAATAAGCTAAAAAACTTAGTCTAACATGATTCATGACTTTTTTTATAAAAATAATGAAACTGATTAACAATACAAACACAATGATATTAAGAAAAGAAAGTAGGATACAACGATAAAAGGAAAGAAATTTTGAGACCAGGATTATTCTAAATCTTCCTCAAAATCTTCAACTCTCGTCACCTTATTTATCCCTTTAACTTTTCGGATTTTCTGGACCAACTCGGTAAGTTGTGATGTATTTTTAACATACAAGTCAATATAACCTTCAAAAATACCATCGTGGGCATCAAAATATATAGAACGCATATTAACATCCAACTCCTTAGATATAAGATTTGTAATATTACTAACTACGCCAATATTATCTATCCCGTTGAGTTCAATTCTTGCTAAAAAAGAAAGTACTTTCTGTGCTGTCCATTTAACAGGAATAACCCTGTTTCCAAAACTTGACATCAGACGTACAGCATAATTACACGACTTTTTGTGAATAATAACCATACTGTCGTCGTTAATATACCCTATTACATCATCTCCGGGGATTGGATTACAGCATTTGGCAATACTTACATTTTTTTGTTCCAGATTTTCTTCAATAGAAAGGGGAACTTTTTTATTGGGTTTGATAGGTTCTACATTGCCCACAGGAGTATCCGGGCTTCTTTTCATTAGAGGTAATCTGGACGTCGTTTTTGAAATCTGAATCTGCCAGTAGCGAATCCATTTGCTCCTGCTTTTTCGCTTAACAGCCTTTTTAAGTTCTGTAAAATCTACTTCTCCATTACCAATTTTGTAATACAATTCCTCTTTTGAATAGGTCCCCAAATAACTCATTATACGCCTAAATATCTGCGAATTAATTGGCATATTAATATCCAGAAAAGTTTCTTCAAGAGTTGTTTTTCCTTTAACAATCTTCTCCCGCCTATCGTTTTTGAAATGTTCTTTAATTTTTGACTTTGCTTTCACGGTTTCCACCATTTCGAGCCATTCAAGTTGTGGTAATTGTATCTCACTTGTAAGAATTTCGACCTGGTCGCCACTTTTCAACTTATGCCCCAGGGACACCAATTTATGATTAACTTTGGCTCCAATGGCATGATTTCCAATCTGAGAATGAATATCAAAAGCAAAATCGAGAGCGGTTGATTCTTTGGGTAAACGGCGAAGCTGCCCTTTAGGAGTAAAAACGAAAATCTCTGAAGCAAAGAGATTCATTTTAAAATTATTGAGAAACTCAAGAGCATCCGACTCAGGATTCTCAAGCATTTCGCGGATTTTCTTAATCCACTTATCCAGCTCGCTTTCATCATCCTGATCACCTTTATACTTCCAATGCGCAGCATAACCTCTTTCGGCAATTTCATCCATTCTTTTCGAACGAATCTGAACTTCTACCCACTTTCCATCAGGTCCCATGACAGTTGTATGCAAAGCCTCGTAACCATTTGCTTTCGGAGTACTGACCCAGTCGCGAAGGCGATCGGGTTTGGGTTGATAAATATCTGTTACAAGACTATAAATGTTCCAACACTGTTTTTTTTCAGACTGTTCGCCTTCCGTATCAAAAATTATTCGGATAGCAAAAAGATCATAAATTTCTTCGAAGCCTACATTTTTAATGTTCATTTTATTCCAAATGGAATAAACAGATTTTGGTCTACCTGTAATAGAATACTCCAGATTATTATCTTTAAGTTTACTGATAATAGGCATGCTGAATCGGTTGATGTATTTCTGTCTGTCAAGGGCCGATTCGGCCAATTTTCGCTTTATCTCACTGTAAATTACGGGATGCTGAACTTTAAGGCAAAGATCTTCCAGCTCCGTTTTGATGGCATATAAACCCAGCCTGTGCGCTAATGGAGCATAAATAAATAATGTTTCTGCCGCAATTTTTGCCTGTTTGTATTCAGGCAATGCTTCCAGAGTTCGCATATTATGCAGACGGTCGGCAAGTTTTATAAGAATTACACGAACATCGTCTGATAATGTAAGTAGCATTTTTCGGAAATTCTCGGCCTGGAGACTTAAACTCTGATCAAAGATGGCAGCAATTTTTGTTAGCCCATCAATAATCGTTGCCACTTTATCGCCAAACATATTCCTTATCTGTTCAAGTGAAATGTCGGTATCTTCTACTACATCGTGTAAAAGAGCACAGATTAGAGAAGTGGTACCCAAGCCAATTTCCTGTGCACAAATCTTAGAAACTTCTATGGGATGAAAAATATAAGGTTCGCCTGAACGACGTCGTGCCGATTTATGCGCTTCATTTGCCAGATCGAATGCTTTGCGGACTTTTGCCTTGTCTTCATCTGTTTTGCAACGTGGACAGACATTCAGTATTTCGATGAACTGCAATTCAATATATTCAATTTCCTCGGGGGTCAACTGGTTCATATGTTCAACTTCTCGTTCTTTCCACAAAATTAGCTAAAATAAGTGAATATTTTAAAGCCTGTTCATGAAATAGTTTATAGGTATTTTTAGCATTATAATTTTTGAATGCCCAAAAAACAAAAAAGGAAAATTATTCGCATAAAAAAAGCCCGCAATGCTTTGCAGGCTTTTCTTTGTTTGTTTTTTTTAAATGTATCTATTTAATCCATTAAGATCTTCAAAAGCAATTTTCAGACGATCAATAATTCCTTTTTCTCCATTCCGCAACCATGCGCGGGGATCGTAGAATTTTTTATTGGGTTTTTCTTCTCCTTCCGGATTTCCAATTTGAGTCTGAAGATAACCCTGATTTTTCTTATAAAATCCATGAACGCCATCCCAAAAAGCCCATTGAGTATCTGTATCAATATTCATTTTTACAACACCATAGGTTAATGCTTCACGAATTTCTTCGCGGGTAGATCCACTTCCACCATGAAATACAAAATTAACGGGTTTACTATCTTTGGTTGAAAATTTCTGTGCGATATAATCCTGTGAGTTCTTTAAAATTATAGGCTGTAAATGTACATTTCCTGGCTTGTAAACACCATGAACATTTCCAAACGATGCAGCAATGGTAAAACGATCACTTATTTTACCCAGTTCCTGATAAGCATAGGCAACATGTTCAGGCTGTGTATAGAGTTTCGAATTGTCGACGGCCGAATTATCCACACCATCTTCTTCTCCACCAGTTACACCGAGTTCAATCTCAAGTGTCATTCCAATTTTCGACATTCTTTCAAGATATCTTTTACAAGTTTCAATATTTTCTTCGAGACTATCTTCACTCAAATCTAACATATGCGAACTAAAAAGAGGCTTTCCTGATTTTGCGTAGAATTTTTCACCAGCATCAAGTAGTGCATCTATCCAAGGTAGTAATTTACGGGCGGCATGATCGGTATGAATAATTACCGGTACACCATACATTTCAGCTACTTTATGAATATGATATGCTCCCGAAACAGCGCCCAAAATAGAAGCTTCATATTTATCATTAGGTAAGCCTTTACCTGCGTAAAACTGAGCTCCGCCATTAGAAAACTGAAT
>PHDH01000282.1 GCA_002840935.1 Bacteroidetes bacterium HGW-Bacteroidetes-21
AAACCTTCAATAAATCTTGGATGCGTTGAAGAATGGGGACTTAAGAAAATTGCTTAGGTCGAACTCACGTTAATTATGTTTTTCTGAACTTCTTCAGAAGAGTACCCCTCATCCTTAGTCTCCATCGTAAGGACGGTTTTAAACGCATCTATGCGTTTTTTTTTCGAGCATCAGTAGTATTTCCTTATAAAGTGGATGTTTGCGCTTAGGCAGGTCCGTAGACGTGTCCCACATCTCTTTTGAACAACTAAAGCCTAGAGAAATGTATTTTGGTCTTCTATCTTTAATAATGCGCAGCATTATAGGATGCTCGCCATTTTTCAATGTTTTTGAAGCATAAAGTTGTATTTTAACTGAACTCATATTAACTTTGGTTTAAACATTTTCGATATTATGACTACAAAGATACTGATATTTATCCAATTCTGGTTTAAACATGGTTTAAACATTTTGACAAAACAGGGGTAAAAACAGGCAAATATCGGCAAATTAAAAAACACTATTTAGCTGATATACAAATATATAAATGAATATGCAAACACGGATAAATTGCATGGGGTGCAAGGGGTCGGAAGTTCGAGTCTTCTCGCCCCGACAAAAAGGAGAACCGGCATAAGCCGGTTTTCCTTTTTTGCCGAAATGAGTTTTATTACTTACATATTACAAAGTAAAACCAATAGCAAATTCTATTGTGGAATTACTAATGACATATGTAAAAGGCAAAAAGAGCATAATGAAGGTAAATGCAGTTCCACAAAGTCAGCAATGCCTTGGGATGTTGTCTTTCAAACTAAGTTCAATACCAGAGAAGAAGCACGTGCTCTTGAAGTAAAAATTAAAGGCCGCGGGGCTAAAAGATTCCTTGAGGATTTGAGGCATGGTTCCGCTTTCAGCGGAATTAACTCCGTTGGCTAGATTAAGTTCATCAGGGGCAAGGGGTCGGAAAGGAGTCTATCCCGCGAAGCGAGAAGTCTTCTCGCCCCGAAAAATCAAAGCCTTTCCACGAAAGTGGGAAGACTTTTGTGTTTTTAACGAGCCAAACTTTGTTTGAGCGAGAGAAAAACACAGAAGCCGAAAGGACACGTAGCGGACAGAAGATCTTGATTATAACGAGAGAAATTTCTTTTGAAAGCCGTAAACACTTATATCTACTCCCCACCTCTCCATTCCGGATTATATTCCTTTCCATAGAATTCACAGATAGCTGCCATAATAGACTCGGGCACGTCATGACTAACAAACGATTTTTCATTTCCATTAATCATTATATAACCAAATCCACTCAAATCAAGTTCCTTCTCAATAGCAGCTATTTCCTCTTTGCTAAACCACGAGTCATATAATGTAACCCCATAATATACATCGCTCATTTCGGATGCCATAAATTCCCCTACATCATTCACAAACCAACCCCAATCTTCTCCACCCTCATTGGCATAAGCTTCCATATCTGCCGGTGTTGCGTATAATATTACCATACCCATCTTCTTATCATCTTTCCTGATATCAAATGAGCTGTATAGCGAATAACGGTATCCTTCATGATTGGCCTTTACAGCATAAGCGCCGGGAAACTCATCTTTGTATTTTTTAAGATTACGACCCGCCTCAAATTCAGTATAATAGGGACCAAGAAATACACTGTAGAGTTTTTTCCCGCTTAATGTACGGTAATCAGGAATCCACAAATAACTTGCTTGTTTTCCATCGGCAATCAATTTTGCAACTTCGGCTGAAGCAATATCAGCTGTGGCATAGGCTCCAACAGAAATCATCCAAAAAGGAGCAGGAAAAGTTGAATCAGTCGTCATAGGTAATAGTTCCTGAGTGACTTTTACGCTATCCTGAATTTCTTGCTGATTTTCTGTATTAGTGGTACAGGAAAATAATGCTATGCCTAAAAGAGATAAAAAGAATAAATTTTTCATTTGTTTCAATTTTTATTTTTGAGTTTAACAAACAGAGAATCAAATATAGATAAAAAAATATTTTTTTGAATACTTTAGCTTAAAATCACTTGATTTCTAATGCTCGTAATACACCTCAATAACCGCATATATTTGACAAATATCAATTTTATGTTTGACAACATGCGATTAATCTATTTTAACATTTACATTTACCCGCAGAAATAAGATGTCATACTAAAATTTACAATTATGAATCTCAGAAAAATTCTATGGTCAATCCCTGCAATTATTGCACTAATGGGAATTACAACAGCGGCTTTTGCTCAAGAAACCTCCAATGCTTTACCCGAAACGGTCATTGCCGACCAGCAATACAACAAAGCCATTCATATTATGGCCATGCTGCTTATTGGATTCGGTTTCCTCATGGTATTTGTCAGAAAATATGGAAGATCAGCCCTTACGGCCACTTTTCTTTTGGTTAGTATTTCTCTTCCTCTCTATCTCCTTGGCAAATCCACTGGTTTAGCAGGAAATGAAGGCAGCGAAATTGAACGATTGCTATTTGCTGAATTTGCAGCAGCCAGTTTGTTGATTGCTGCCGGAGCTGTTCTCGGGAGACTTAAAATGCCTCAATATCTTTTACTGGGATTATTATTCGTTCCCTTTTATATGCTGAATGAATGGATAGTACTGGGCGGCGGATTCGGCCTCGTACCTGTTGGTGCCGTTGTAGATACCGGAGGCTCTATTGTAATCCATGCTTTTGGAGCCATATTCGGATTGGGCGTAGCACTCACGATGACCACCAAACAGGAATTCGAAAAAGTTATTGAAGCCGATGCTACCAGTGACAGATACTCAATGCTGGGAAGTATGGTTCTTTGGGTCTTTTGGCCCAGTTTCTGCGCAGCCATTGTTCCTCCCGAAGAAGTTCCTCATACTGTCGTTAATGTAATTCTGGCACTTTGCGGATCGACACTTATTACTTATTTAACATCTGTTTCACTTCGTAAAAAAATCAGCATTGCCGACATCGCAAATGCAGCCCTGGCAGGCGGTGTAGCCATTGGTTCTTCTTGCGCATATGCATCCCACAGCATGGCGATTATTATTGGTATGCTGGCTGGCGGTATTTCAACTTTTGGTTTTGCTATCATTCAATCTCGTCAGCAGAAATGGATGAGAGTAATTGACACTTGTGGTGTTACGAATCTTCATGGCATCCCGGGATTGATCGGGGGATTTGCAGTACTTCCCATTGTTAAAGGAATGAATATTGGCGGACATATCACAGGAATCGGAATTACCGTAGCAGTTGCTTTTATTTCTGGTCTACTTGTGGGTAAAGTACTTCCAATTTTAGGAAGAAAAACAGAACCCTACGAAGATGCCGAAGAGTTTCTTGATGCAGAAGAATAATATTATTTGATTTTAAAGGAGATGGTTCCAATAGGTCTGATTTTTCCATCTTCCATTTTGACAAGTATATTATCAATAAAAAATTTCTGACCGGGTTTAAGTTCGTTGATTAAGCTTATTTGTTCGGGCGTGAACTTGCTGGAGTCTGATTTCTCCTCTACAAGAAATCCTTTAGACACCGACAACGTAAAGCCTACGACCTCTGATTTAGAGCCCTGAATAAAAGGTCCCTGATCGGTCGAGACAATTTCGCCAGCGGCTAAGACCTCTGCAACACTGATTGTTCCACTACTTTTACCTGCGAGCGAAGGAGTAGGATCAGGCATGCCCATTACATTGAAGACAATTTTGCGTAGGGTATCTTGTTTTGGCTTCATTGCAATCACTGATAAAACTGTCGATTTCACCTGATTCATTTTGATGATCTTATCATCGCCAGCACCCGTTACTACACCATCTGTCACGACAACTTTCAAGTCAGAGCTTTTATAACCCACCACAGTAATTGTCAGGTGATTGTCTCTATCATACCTTAGCTTTCTTTCAAAAGGATTTTTGAGGTCGTTGTTTCTCACCACCACGTTATTATTGACCTGGCAAAATATACCAAGAGATAAAAAAACAAATATTACGACGATAGCATATTTCATTTTTCAATAGATATTTGTAACAAATATACAATATATCTACGAATTAGCTAAAATGCATACATCAGCATTCCCTCGGCATACATACCCGGAGCACGAAGTCCCTTTTTGTCGATATATTTCTGATTCAACATATTTTGAATGACCAGACTTGCTTTTAACCCTTTATACAAATTCGCCGAAAACGACAAATCCACCGGATAATAGGGGGCTAAATAT
>PHDH01000283.1 GCA_002840935.1 Bacteroidetes bacterium HGW-Bacteroidetes-21
GTAGTATAAGTTTTGTCCAATTAGCAATGATTAGAATAATGCTGAACAGAGTTTAAAATTAAATTTTAAACAACCTCTAACAGAGATATTTTTTACGTCGTTAAAGATTATATTTCAAAAACTAAACTTCATCTATTTAACTCTGGTTCGTCCCCAGACGAATCAGCCACTTTAAAGCATATTTGATTTAAAGTTTTAAAAGGCTTTTAAGTTCGTAATGTCTTGCATCATTAGGTTCGTCAGGGGACGAACCCGCCTTAGTTATTCGGTTCGTCGGGTGAAGAACCCACCATAGTTAAAAAGAAGAAGCCAACTTAACTTTCTCCAAGCAGATGTTTTTTTTCATATCTTAGCAAACAAAAAAGAAGATGTTCAGAGAAGAGGATATTCAACAGATGGAGAAGAAGGGTATTTCCCTTAAAGAAGTAGAAAAACAACTAAGTTATTTCAGGCAGGGTTTTCCCTTTCTGCAACTCGACAAACCGGCTATCATCAATGATGGTGTTGTGAAACCCGATGAAAATGCAATTCAGGAAGCTATTACTTTGTATGAAAAATCGATGTCGCAATTTCATGTTTGCAAATTCGTTCCTGCGTCTGGAGCAGCAAGCCGTATGTTCAAAGACCTTTATGCATTTGCTGAAGAAGATCCGGGGCTTGGGAGTGCCACTTTATTTAAGCAATATCCTTCAGTACAAGATTTTGCTGACCGAATAAAGGACTTTGCTTTTTACAATGACTTAAAAAGCGCCTGCCAAAAGAAACAAACGAATATCGATAACGTTAAAGATGTTAAATACTTACAGCAGATTATCCAGTTATTACTTGGTAAGGATGGCCTTGATTATGGTTTTCTGCCTAAGGGACTTCTTGCTTTTCACCGCTATACAGAAGAAGTCAGGACATCTTTTGAAGAGCATTTGGCTGAAGGCGCATTATATGCCAAGAATCAGGATGGAACTGTGTATATTCACTTTACAGTCACGCCCGACCATTTGCCTTTGTTTCAGGCCTTATTTGAAAAAGTAGGGGCGAATTATGAGAAAAAATATAATGTCACTTATAAAATTGAGTATTCTATTCAAGCGCCTTCTACGGATACAATTGCTGTTGATGAGCAAAACGAACCATTCCGTGAGAAAGATGGACGGCTTGTTTTCCGGCCTGCAGGTCATGGTGCTTTGCTTCATAATCTGGATAGAATTAACAGTCCCCTGATTTTCATTAAAAACATCGACAATATCGTTCCTGATTCGCTTAAAACAGAAACGGTGAAATACAAAAAACTTATTGCAGGAATCCTTTTACAAAAAGTTTCGAGCATACATGCTTTTCTGAAGCGTATTGAACTTCAAGAAAACGAAGCCCAATTAATTGACGAAATCACCCATTTTTATAAGGTAGAATTTCATTTAGACTTGAAAAAGGAGCAGCAAAATATAACTCATTTACGTAAATTGCTTAATCGTCCTGTTAGGATTTGCGGTATGGTTAAAAATCTGGGTGAACCCGGCGGTGGGCCTTATTGGGCGCTTAATGCGAAGTTGAATTCCTTATTGCAGATTGTCGAGTCTTCGCAGGTTAATTTAAGAGATGCGGGACAAAAACAAATATTTAATTCGTCGACCCACTTTAATCCCGTGGATCTGGTCTGTTTTGTCAATAATTTTAAAGGCGAAAAGTTCAATCTGGTTGATTTTTCAGACCCCGAAACGGGATTCATTTCAGTCAAATCGAAAGACGGTCGTCCATTAAAAGCCATGGAGCTTCCAGGCCTGTGGAATGGGGCTATGTCTGACTGGAATACTTTGTTTGTTGAAGTCCCTCTTATTACGTTCAATCCGGTGAAGTCAGTCAATGATTTGCTGCGAAAAGAGCATTTAACACGCTAAAAATCACATCAAAGGGCTGAATAATCTGGCGATACTTTCGTAGGCTTTTTCGAGGGTTAACCTCTTTCTAAAGTCGCTATAATTCAGCTTGCTGCAAAACTCCAAATCCTTAATAAATTCGTTTTTTAGCTGTCTGGCAATATCCATATCATAAATGAGAGCAGTAGATTCGAAGTTTTGATTGAAACTCCTGATATCCATATTTGCAGTGCCAACCGAACCAATAATATCATCTACAACCATTATTTTGCTATGAGTAAAACCGTTGTTATATAAGTATATACCTACATTTGCTTCAAGTAATTCTTCAAAGTAAGAACGGGAACCCCAAGTAGCAAGTTTTGAGTCAGATTTTGAGGGCAGAATCAAACGTACATCCGTTCCGCTGAGTGAAGCTGTGATCATTGCAGTTAGTATACTTTCGTTAGGGAAAAAGTAGGGTGTAGAAATATAAATATATTTTTTGGCCGTAGAAATCAGATAGAAAAATGCCTGCATGATACTTTCCCAATCGTTATCTGGGCCAGAGCTGATGATCTGAACGAAACATTTGTTGATATTTTTGCATTTAGGAAAAAAACTTTTATCTGTTTGCAATTCGCCAGTCACAAAATGCCAGTCGGTGAGAAAAATTGATTGAAGCGCCAGTACAGCACTTCCAGTGATTTTCATGTGAGTATCACGCCAAAAACCCAATTCAGGATCGCCATACAAATAACGATCGTCAATATTCAAACCACCAATGAAACCGGTCAGTCCATCAACAACAATAATCTTACGGTGATTGCGGTAGTTGACTTTTGTGGCCAAAAGAGGGAATCGTACAGGAATAAAAGCATGACATTCGATTCCGTTATTTTTCAGTTTTTTTAAAAACTTATTTCGGATTCCCCAACTGCCAAAATCATCGTAAATCAATCTGACTTTCACTCCAGCTTGAGCTTTCCTAATCAGGATATCAGCAATTACATCACCCACTTTTCCTTCGTTGAACATGTAGTATTCAAGGTGTATGTGTGATTTGGCGTTTTCCAGCGACTGGTATATTGCAGGAAAAGTTTCTTCACCGTTATTTAGAATATTAACCTCGTTATGACTTGATAATATGGCTTTGTTGTTGTTAAGTAGCAGTTTTATCAGACCTGCTGCACTTCGAAGTTCTGGCTCGTTTTCTGCAATAATTTTCTCCAGAGAATCGGATTGTATGCGGCTTAGTTTCTCAATATTAGTTGAATCAGCAATTTCCTTTTTAGTGAAAATTCTCTGTTTGCGGAAATTCCGTCCCAATAAAATGAAAAGGACAAAGCCAAAGAAGGGTATGAGTATGAAAATGAGTATCCAGGTGAAAATCTGGCTTGCCGGACGTTTTTCGAAAAATATATTAACAGCTACAAAAATAATGGCAAGAATATTTATAACTTCTAGTGTGATAAATATATATTGCCACATAATAAATAAATTTCGTTAATCCTTTTTGGGAGTATAATCAATAATGTTTTCGGCACTGTGGCCCATTTTTTCATGCTTAGTTTCTATGTACTTCTTATTAAATTTGTTGGGACGAATATGCAAGGGAATATTCTCAACGATATTAATTCCGTATCCTTCGAGACCAACTCGTTTGATAGGATTGTTGGTAATTAATTTAATATGAGTCAACTGTAGATCGTGAAGGATAGAAGCGCCTACACCAAAATCTCTTTCGTCTGGTTTAAAGCCCAGTTCAATATTTGCTTCTACTGTATCTTTGCCTTCTTCTTGCAACTTATAGGCTTGAATTTTATGAAATAATCCTATACCTCTTCCTTCCTGGTTCAAGTATACTATAACGCCTTTACCTTCGTTATCTATCATTTCCATGGCTTTCTGCAATTGAGGGCCACAGTCACAACGTAATGACCCGAAAATGTCACCGGTGATACAGGAAGAGTGCACCCGGACCAAAACAGGTTCATGTTCATTCCAACTTCCTTTAACCAGGGCAACATGTTCAAGTCCGTTAGAAAGTTGACGATAGGGGATTAACTGAAATTCACCATGCATAGTAGGCAATGTAACCTGTGTACCTTTTTCAATAATGGTTTCTTTCTGGAGCCGATATCTTATCAGGGCTTCAATAGAGATGATTTTAAGGTTAAACTTCTTTGCAATTTCTATCAATTGAGGAAGGCGGGCCATAGTTCCGTCTTCATTCATTATTTCAACAAGAGCACCACCTGGCTTTAAACCAGCCATTTGTGTCAGGTCTACCGCAGCTTCAGTATGACCGGCA
>PHDH01000284.1 GCA_002840935.1 Bacteroidetes bacterium HGW-Bacteroidetes-21
AAAAGTGGAAAACAATTATCGGGTTGTCAAGCAAGTGATTTGACAACTTTCAAAAAGTTGTCAAATCTAATGTCAAATCTAAAGACTACAGCGTGCCGAATTTCTTTTTCATCAATTTTAGAGACAGGTAGTAAAGAATAACCAGTGCCGATAAAAATCCGGCAAAACGACCAATATAGTCACCAAATTTCACATAGAAAGTTATTTCTTCGTTGGTGTTTATCGTCCCGTTTAGTGCATCGGGAATCCAATATTGGGTGGGAGAAATAATGTCGCCCCGCTGATTGATGAAGCATGATATTCCGGTATTTGCTGATCGGGCAATGGATCTGCGTGTTTCAATGGCTCTCAGGGAGCTCATACGTAGATGCTGACGATATCCTTGGGTGTTGCCCCACCAGCCATCATTTGTAATGACAAAGATGAGGTTAGCTCCTTTGCGGATGTATCCCGTAACAAATTCGCCGTAAATAGATTCATAGCAAATCACCGGTGCGGGTCTGTAAATGCTATCGGGAGTCGAAAACACGGAGCGTTCTTCCTGATAACCCAGAGTTCCGGTTGTGCCGCCAAGATCGATGATAAAATCGTGCAAAAAAGACAGTGTTTTTGGGAAGGGCATTTTCTCTACACCTAATACCAGTTTGGATTTGTGATAAAAATAAGGAATGCCATTGCTGTCGGCATAGAGGGCTGTATTGAAGTTCTCGTAATATCCGTCTTCTCCTTTGAACTTTCGTGCTGCCAAAGATATTTCTTCGCTTGGTTTGAGTTCACGGTAAGAAGAAAGTCCGGTAATAATGCTCAGGTTTTTATGTTTGTGGATGATCTCCATCAGGAATTGAAACTCGGCACTTTCTACCATACTTTCTTCCCAAAGCCCATCGGGTAAAGCTGTTTCGGGTCCAATGATAAAGCGGGTTTCTGGCGTGATACTTCTTTCTGCTAAGTCGCGGAATCGCATTAGTTGATCGGACATGCTCATACCCCCGAATTTTTCGTGGTAGGGGTCAATGTTGGGTTGTACCACAACAACTTCAACCGGTTTGCCCTTTTCTTCGTACGAGTAATACATCAAAAGGGAAATGGCCAGGGGTATAAAAAGAATAGTATCGAGTGTCGCAAACCATATGAATGTTTTTTTTCTGTTACGGGCTATCAGCGATTCGATGGCAAGGAAAACAATAATGTTGATGATGAGCACCCAGAGAGATCCTCCTAGAACACCTGTATATTCATACCATTGCACCAAAGAAATGTTTCCTGAAAAAGCATTTCCCAATGTCAGCCATGTCCACGACAAATCCCAGTTCAGATGGAGGTATTCGAAGCCAAGCCATAAAATGACAAAAGCCCAGAATCCGGTTCTTTTTCCGGTTCTTCTACTGATGATGAAGTAAAGCCAAAACACGATGGACATGAACAATGAATTGAAAAACAAGGCCATGATAGCTCCGAACACACTGGAGTTCCATATCCACCAGGTGGAAAGTGTATTGAAAACAAAAAATCCCAGATAGGCATAAAAAAAGATGGCCGGGGAACTATAACTCATATTCTGGCTACGGTATCTTTCAGCAATAAAGAGCAGGGGTACAAATCCCACGCAGGCCAGTAAGCCTAAATGATAATCACTCCAGGCAAGACTCAGAATGATGCCTGATAAAAAAGTAAGTAATAACCGAAAAAGTTTATTGTTCATCATATTACTTTGATTTTCCGAATTGTACAATGTAAACACCAAAAAGGATAAGTAGAAGACTAAGGAAAGTGAAAATAGTCAGAATTTCTCCGTCACCAAAACCCCAAAGCAGGGCAACTACAGGCATGATGTAAGTGACAGAAGATGCAAAGACTGCCGAGGTGTATTTAATCAGCATATTCATTAGTGCCACTGCCAATGCCGAACCTAACATTCCAAGAGTAACGACAGCGAAAAGCGCCATGGGGAAAGCCGGATTTTTAGTGACAGAAATATCGATGTCTGTCGTGAAAAAAATGAAAATAGTAAATGGCATAATGAGAAAGAATGCTTGTGCTGCAATAATAATTCCGGGAATGTCAGCTAATTTTTTTTTCACGTGATTTATATTGACGCCATACATAGCTGTTGCAATAACTATCAAACTTCCCCAGGAGAGTATAGCCCAGTCGAAAACAAATCCTTTGGTGAGAAAAAGGAAGACCGACCCCGCCAGTCCAATAATGACTCCCGTTACTTGCAGTATGCGGATTTGAGTTCTGAAAAAAAGTCCACCCACAATTAATGTGAACAGCGGTGTGAGCGAGTTCAGGATACCTGCACTACTGCTCGAGACGTGCATTTGCGACCAAGTAAAAAGATAGGCCGGAATGCCATTGCCAATAAGTCCTACGATAAGCAGCGACCAAAACCGTGTTTTAAGAAACTTAATATTTTTTATGGCAAAGGGTAAGAGAACAATGCCGGCAATACTCATCCGAAGTGAAGCCACTTGAACCGGTGAAAAAACGACCAGACTCCGTTTCATCAGAATAAAAGAAGACCCCCACAGAAAGGCGAGAAAAAGAAGAATGGCCCATTGCCAGCTTCGTTGATTCAGATCGATACTTTTCACGCGACAAAGGTATAATTTTCTTTAGCTTTGAAAGTATTCAAATATTCTGAAAGTGAAATTTTAACAAGCAAATAATTATTGGCAAAAAAAGCTTAGTTTTGGAGCATTGAAATTTTTTGAAAATGAGATCACTATTAATTACCCTTACGGCTATTGTTATTTTAAGCGGATGTGCAACAGATTTAGTTTATATGAACGTGCAGGAACCTGCACCCATTACCATACCCTCGAATATTAAAGCGGTTGGTGTAATTAATCGGAGTGCTCCTTTGAAAGAGTCGAAAATTATGGATGGTATTGATCAGGTTCTTTCTTTAGAAACAAAGAATTTAGATAAAGATGGCTCTGCCGAATGTGTATCAAATCTCAATGTAGAGTTGCAGAAGAATACTCGTTTTTCCAGTGTTAAAATGCTCAATGTGACAATGAAGACATCCGGAGCAGGCATTTTCCCCGCACCCATAACATGGGATTCTGTTGGTATTTTATGTAAGCAAAATGGAGTGGATGCTCTTTTTGTATTGGAGCTTTTCGATACTGATAGTAAGATTTCGTATGCAACGCATAGCACAACGGTAAAAACTCCTCTGGGTGATATTCCAGCAATAGAGCATGAAGCTACCATGAAAACTTTGGTGAAAGGCGGCTTTAGAATTTACGATGGAACAAATAAAACTATCATTAGCGAGTATACTATGAATCGTGACCATGTTGCCAGTGGCCGGGGTATTAATCCCGTAGCAGCAGCAAGTGCCCTTGTGGGAAGAAAAGAAGCGGTGAAACAAATTGGAGGGAATATGGGAATTGATTATGCTCAGTTAATTCTTCCCTATTGGATTAATGTTACACGTGACTATTATGTGAAAGGAACCGATAATTTCAAAACAGCCAAAAGGAAAGCACAGTCGGGAAACTGGGATGGTGCTGCCGAACTCTGGAAAAAGGAAACAGACAATTCCAAAGCCAAAGTGGCTGGCAGAGCTTGTTATAATATGGCCATTATTAATGAAATTAACGGCAATCTGGATGATGCGATAGGCTGGGCGCAAAAATCATACGAAGATTATGGCAATAGGCTGGCACTTAGCTATGTGAATGTGCTGAGGAACAGAAAGGCAAGAATTGATAAGCTGAATCGCCAACAGGGACAGTAAAGGCTAACTATTCTTTAATGAATTTCTGAGTCACCATTACCTCTTTTCCCGAAAAGTTAATCAGATATAGTCCCTTTTCAAGAGGAGCTACATCAATTGTAAATTCTGATACTTCAGAAGAATTATGCATGTGATTATAAACCATTCTTCCGGAAATATCATGAATAGTAATATTAATGTCTTCTGATTTGAGCAGGTTCATTTCTACATAGAGTTTATCAGAAGTAATTGTTGGATATACTTTGGCTTCAATTTCATTTGTGAGATTCTCTGATATACCAGTATTAAAAATCATAACTACATCTTCGTAGCAACCCATCGCATCTTCTGTCAGATTGGAAGCGTAAAAACTTAGCTTAGGGTAGCCATATCCCGAACTTCCATAAT
>PHDH01000285.1 GCA_002840935.1 Bacteroidetes bacterium HGW-Bacteroidetes-21
ATACGAATTATTATCGAATCAACAAGCTGATTATCAAATTATTATGTTAATATTTTATCGTTTTTAAACAACCTCTCAAAGCGGTGAATATTTTAAGCAACAGAAGAAAGAAATGGAAACAAAAGAGTCAATGAAGAAGATTTTAGTTAGAAAATCACAGCGCTATATTATTGAAATTAACAGTTTTGATAATGAGGTCATTAACATGAGTCCGGAACAGCAGGAGCTGAATCAAAAAAAAGTGGAAAATTTGATCAACGATATTTATCTGGATGAATCGTATAAAATATTGGAAGATATATTGTTGAGAAAAACTGATAATTAATAATAAATATAAGATTATGAAAAGAACGATGAAATTAATGAGAAAAATGGCCCTGATTATTCTCTTTTTAGGGGTTATAGGTAATTTGAAAGCACAGGATGCAAAGAAGGCTTTGGAATACATGAATGTAATTTCGAACGAGTATCAAAAAATATCTACGGATATGTGGAGTTATACTTGTGCTATGGCCCATGGTAACAGAGCCAGAAAAATTGAAAATAAAAGAAAAGAACTCATTGGCACTATTGGTGATGCCAAAAAAAGAATTTCCAAAATGTCGGATTTTGATGGTGATACAGGCTATAGAGATTCTACTATTTCCTATTTGAATATTTCTTATTTGGTGATGTCCGAGGATTATTCGAAAATTGTTGATATGGAAGAAATTGCAGAACAGTCCTACGACCAGATGGAGGCCTACATGACCGCCCGGGAAATGGCAAACGATAAATTGGACGTGGCAGGGGAGATGATGAGTACTGAACATAAAGCCTTTGCTGCAAAACATAATATAACATTAATTGAAGATAATAGTAAACTGAATAAAAACCTTGAAAAAGCCGGTGATGTTTTTAAGTATTATAATGTCGTTTATCTGATATTTTTTAAGAGTAATAAGCAGGAAATGTACTTGATGGACGCGTTGCAAAAAAGTGATATTAATGCGTTGGAGCAAAATAAAAACACCCTGATTAGCTATGCCACAGAAGGGCTGGCTAAAATGGCTGAAATTAAAAGTTTTAAAAGCGATCAGTCTTTAAAAATTGCCTGTGAGAATATGCTTAAGTTTTATAATAAAGAAGCTACAGAAAAAGTTGATTTAATGCGTGATTTTCTTTTGAAGAAAGATAATTACGATAAAAAACTAGCAGTATTTCAGTCAAATAAATCACATAGTGAAGCAGAAGTAAATGACTACAATAAAATGGTGAACGACTATAATCTAGCTGTTAATCAGTTTAATAAGCTGAGTACAGACTTGCAAAACGAAAGAAATAGGCTATTGGACGCGTGGAATAACGCAGCTAAAAATTTTCTGGATAAAAATATCCCTGCCAAATAAAGCTTACTTTTACCCTGTGAAAACAATCACTCCTTCTTATCTCAAAAAAGGCGATCATGTTATTGTCATTGCACCTGCTGGGCTTGTAGATCGTGAGCGGATAATGAATGCTTCCCGGGTATTGGAGTCGTGGGGTTTAACAGTTGACTTTGGCAATCATGTTTTTGGTCAGAATAACGGTTATTCAGGAACCGACGAAGAAAGACTTTTGGATTTGCAAGAGGCTCTGGATAGTGCAAAAGCTTCGGCCATTATCTGCGCGCGCGGGGGCTATGGGTTGAGTCGGATTAGTAGTAAAATAAATTTGGATACGTTTTTAAATCAACCCAAATGGGTGGTGGGGTTCAGCGATATTACGGTGTTGCATGCTCTGATAAATAAAGAGGGAGTTGAGACAATACATGGCCCGGTTTTAAACAGTCTCCATCTTTTTCCAGTTGGTGATAGTTCTCCCGAGTATTTGCGTAAGCTCCTATTTGGTGAAACAGTAACCTACAAAATACCATCACAAGCTTTAAACAGAATAGGTAAGGCCAGAGGTCTGCTGGTGGGAGGCAATTTTTCCATGTTGTACAATATGCGGGGTACTCCGCTGGACATGAATCCCGAAGGCAAAATTCTCTTTATTGAAGATGTTGGCGAATATCTTTATCATTTAGATAGAATGATGATGAACTTGAAGAATGGCGGGGTGCTTGAGAGAATTTCCGGACTTATTTGTGGAGGTTTTACTGAAATGAAAGATCAACAAATTCCCTTTGGGAAAACTGCTGTGGAGATTATTCTGGAAGCGGTTCAGGACTATAGCTACCCCGTTGCTTTTTCATTTCCTGCGGGACATCAGCGACCCAATTACAGCTTGAAGATGGGTGGCGAAATTCAGCTCAATGTTTCTGAAATCGAAACAATTCTGACATTCTAATTTTTTGCCGGATAATTATTTTTTGTACATTTGTTCAGAATAAATAATTTAAAAATCTCTATGAAAATTTTATCAATTCTTTCGATGGCTGTACTTTTAATGAGTATAACCTCCTGTTCTTTTGAGGCAAAAAAAGATCTTACAACGGGTCTGGAAATCAATGCCACTAATCTTTCAGTAAATGAAACATATTTGTCGGTCAACGGACAAAAACTACCTTCAAGTGATGTAACCCTGGGTAGCGAAGTGATTTGCTATTTTGATGGCGTGGATGGATTTGTTGTAAAAGACAATATTTGTATGGTGGGTGCATCTATGATAGTAAAGGATGAGAATGGAAATGAAATGTTAAACGAACCCGATTTATTTGCAGATTACGACGAAGAAGGTTTTTCTCCCGAAGAAGTAAAAGTACTTACATTATCCCTATCTACCGGCCAACCAATGGAAGTTGGAAAGTCATATACCTGGGATATGAAAATATGGGATAAGAACGGCAAAGGCGAAATCAAAGCCAATGTGAAAGTCAACATGAAATAAACCCCCAAAACCAAAATATATGAAAAAACTTTTGTTGTCATTAGTTATTGTTACAGTGATCCTCGGGTCATGTAAAAAAGACGAAGAAACCACAACCCCAACTCCTACAGTTACTCCTTATCAGATTACATCTGCTGATATTCCTGTCGCCGGAGAACAGTACCGTTTAGCTGTTTACACCGTGACTCCTAACGATACTTTTACAGTGGGTGCTTCAGGTCAAGGACGGGTATGGAATTACAATCCCATACCTATTACCGCACAAGTTGATACTTTTGATTTTGGTTCGCCTGCCAATCATCCCGATGGTGCTTTTTTTACAGGCTCAAACCTTTACCTCGATTCACATCAGGAAGCTGTAATGTTTATGGATAAAAACAGTTCAAAAGTAGATGTTACAGGTATTTGGGTAAATGCAAATGGTGAAATAATGAAAGGTAATATGACCGATAATTATACCGTGCTAAAATTCCCCATTACCTATAATGCAGCTTATAATGATACCGGATATGCATCTATTGCAACCACAATTAACTATCAGGGCGTTGATCTTCCAGGCAAGTATGATATCAAATTTAAAGTGACCAGCCTTTGCAATGCCGAAGGAAATATTACAACGCCTACAGGAACCTATAAATGTATCCGCGATAAGCGTAGAGAAATTCAGGACATGAAAGTTTCTGTTCAAGTCTTGGGCCAGTGGTCAGAAGTCTATAGTCAGGTGGATACAAATTATACCTATACCTTCTGGTCAAAAGACAAAAAATGGTATGTTGCTGACGTTAAGACTGATGTGACCGATAAAATTATTTCGATAAGCTACTTACTGGAATAAAACTACTTTTTTTAAATATCCCTCTGATGCTGCTGTAAGGTTGTGTCAGGGGGATGTTTTTTTGGGTTTTTCCAATGGAGTAAAAGGGGTTACGTTTATAAGCTTACCTGAAATTCTCCCATTTAAAATTTGAGTTTAAAGAAATTAAGTTGTTTTATGCCGGGATCAGACTTATGATGTCATTTGATTTTTCCATCAGCAGTGTTCCATGAGTCCTTTCAAAGAAATACCACTATTAGTTGTCGAATAACCATTAAAACTAAGCAAATTACAACTATAAGTGTTTGTATAATTTTGATTCTGGAAAAGAAACAGAATATCTTTGTTCTGTCGAAAAAATAAAAAGGAATCAAAATGTTGAACACGAAGATGATTGGCAATAAAATTGCAGAAGCACGAAAGAAAATAAAT
>PHDH01000011.1 GCA_002840935.1 Bacteroidetes bacterium HGW-Bacteroidetes-21
CATATTTGAATCTAGTTTTTCACAAATTGTTATTCAAAATCTAAGCTTTTCAAATGGAAGTTATCGTTATTTACTAGATTCATCAATCGTGTCTCCCTATGATCCTGATTCTGCTATTCAATATAGTGCGACTTCAAAAGTAATATACAAATCTCCAGAAATAATCAGATTAAAGAATGGGTTCCAATCTGGAGATTATACAAGTGGGTTCTTTTCAGCATCATTTTCCTTTGAAATTTCTTTTTATTCAGAAAAAAAATGTGATGATACAACAGGAGTATTATTTACAAGTATTTATGGCGGGGTTTTTCCTTTTTCATATCTTTGGAATACAGCTGATACAACAAGTAGTATAAGCTTTCCTGATTTAGGTACTTATACGGTTACAGTTACAGATAGTAGAGGGGTAAAAGCTATTAATTCATATACAGTATTAGATTCTAAAAATGCAGAAATCTTTGCGGGTTTTCAATCAAAGACCTTTCATACTTGTAATGGATATTTTTACGATAGTGGTGGAGATTCTGAGGTTTATGGGCATTATGAGGATTATTCTGTAGTTTTTTACCCTTGTGATAGTACTTATTCAACGGTTGTTGATTTTAAATCATTTAAATTAGACGAATTAAATCATGATTGGTTAGCTATTTACGACGGGTCTGATACCTTATCTACTTTAATAGGAAAATATTATAGTAATTCAAATTTTCCTGGGGTATTTTCGTCAACTCATCCAACAGGTGCATTAACTTTTGTTTTTCATTCAGATGGAAATGTGGTTGGTGATGGATGGGACAGTAGAATGTATTGCGTTGATAAAAGCTGCACACAACTTGCTGGTTTGGTTTCAATTTCAGGCGAAAGCGGAACTTGTGAATCTTCATTATCTACTGTTTCTCTATCAAATTCAATTGGAGAGTTTCAGGGATGGTTATATTCATATGATAATGTAGATTATTATGAAATGAAAGAAGACAGCATTTCATTTCAAACCATGATTAATACTACTACATATTTTAAAGCAACTGTATTAACTTCAGAAGGGACATGCACAACATCCCCTGCAAAATTTGAGACCAGCAACAATTATTATGTAAATGATGAAAATTTGGATGGGGATAAGTGGTGTACTGATATTGGAAAAGATAGTTATAATGGCTTAACAATAAATACGCCAAAATTTCATCTGGATGACTTAATTAATACTTATGTATTAAAACCCTGTGATACTATTTTTGTAGATAACGGATTGTATGAATATTATACTGAGATAACTAATAGTGATACAGGTGAAATTAATAAGAATATTGTGATTTATGGGGCATCAAATGATTCAACCATTTTTACATCATCAAATGATTGGAATTTTAAGTTAAATGTAACATCCTATTTTACAATATCAAATATTCAAATCGTGCCAAATGGCACTTTTTCAAATATATATATATTAAATTCAAATAATATTAATGTTGAAAACTGTAAACTATTAGGTGCAAGCGAGGGCAATATTGATATTGTTGGTAATGAGAATAATGGTTCAAGTAATATTCTAATTAAGAACAATAATATTATTAATGAGAGTAGTGGTGCTGGAGTATGGATGCATTATAATGTTTCTGATGTAGAAATACAGGGCAATACAATTTCAAGTTTACATAGCAATGACTTTTGCGCTACGGTTTATATCGATACTCATAATGAAACTATTAATAATATAAACATATTAAATAATTTTTTCACCATAAAAAAATATGGTATTCGTGTGATCAATACGATAGGAAGTGTTCAAAACACTACAATTCAGGGTAATGTGTTTGATTTAGATAGTCTTACTGGCGTAGGAATTAGTATGGAAAATACAACTGATGGCACAGTAAATACTTCAAAAATTTCTGAAAATCTATTTTATAAAGGTGTAGTAGGGATTATGTTGAATAATGGAGTAAAGAATTTTTCGATACACAATAATTTCTTTTCAAGCAATGAAATCGGGTTAAAGGTCTTTGATAATGCATCTATAGGTAATAAGGTCTATTTTAATTCATTTTATAATTTGAAAAACAACCTATATTTTTCTGATAGTTTAATCTCCTCTTGGAAAATTAAAAACAATATTTTTTATACCTATGGTAATGATACTACATACGCTTGCTTGCGTTTTAATAATTTAGTTTTTTCAATATCTGCTTTAGATTATAATTTATATCATGCGCCAAATAACGCCTATTTTGTGTTGTTTAATAATGATAATACTACATGCAATAATTTAACACAATGGGATAATGCTTGTAAAGTATATGGGGGTGGAAATGAAGATGAAAATTCTATTGAAGGAGATCCAGCATTTATGCTTCCAGATATTGGTAATTTGAATATTGATGAAGCCTCTATAGCTAATAGTGCAGGTACCAATATTGATCAGTATACAACAGATTTTAACAAACTAGCATTTTCAACTCCACCACCTATCGGTGCTGCAACGGCTTTGATTTTGGGTAGTAATGATGCTTATGCAGAGTTAAAAAGGGAATTAGATGGCTCATATTGTATTTTTGTTGAGCAGAGTGTTAATGTTCATTATTTCGAAGAATATAATGTTGAACAAAACGACAGGCTTAATTATCGGATTTATATGCTGGATGGAGCACATTTAACGGCATCAACAAGAACAGTGTATCAGACAGGTAGCCTGAGTTATGCCAAGGAAAAAATTAAATACGGTAATAACTGGCTCCGGCTTTCATTTTCTACTGGTATGACTGTCGGAATGTACTTATTGGAAGTTGAGAACCTTAAAAAAGAAAAATTTTATTTAAGGTTTAAGTATAAGCCTTCAGGCCCATTCGTTACAGTTGATTTTATGACCGAAACTTTTAGAACAAATAACCCTTGATTTCTTATGAAAAACTATATTCCTTATTTCCTGATTGTAATACTTACAGCTTTCTGTATTTATATCTATTTATCAAAGGGTGAGAAAAATGCGTATGTAAATCTGTCTGTAATTAATGCAGAGTTTGAAATGAAGAAAGATTTAGAAAAAAAATACAACGAAACAGTTTCTGCTCGAACAAAAATTTTGGATAGTTTAAAACTCGAAGTAATTATGCTTCAAAAACTGGTTGAGAAATCTAATGATAAAGACCAGTTTTATAAATATAATGTAAAGAAAGAAAATTACTTATACAAAGAAAATGAGTTCGAAAACGATAACGCCAATTTATCTGAAAAGCTTTCTGGTGAAGTGTGGAAACAGTTAAATGAATATGTTGAAGAATACGGAAAAGCCTATGGCTACGATTATATTTTTGGTGCAGCTGGTAATGGTTCATTAATGTTCGCAAATTCAGGAAATGATATAACCGAAGATGTTGTTAAATACATTAACCTTAAATATAATGATAAAAAATAGCTTTTATATTTTTGTTTTTGAGGCCATTTTTTTGTTGGGTTGTAATGGTTCAAAGGATGAATTATTGCCTGATGAATATCTTCCCTTTTATTTAGAGCAGAGTGATATAATTGAAAACAAAAAGATGATAGATGACATATATATTAAGGCAATGTATTTGTCCCCTGAATATATGGCACTAAAAAATAATGAGCATTCAAAAGCAGATGAAATAATGGATGAGCTTAAAGAAAGGAATAATTACTATTATTTCAATTTGGAAATTGGTTATAACGAAGACAAAAATGATATTTTACAAAAAGATATTGCCAATCAGGAAGAATTCTTTCAGCGGGTGGAATATCTCTCATTTAAAGTCCAAAATGATTTGCGTTTAATTGTTGGTGCTGAAACTCTTCCATGTATAATGGCTCAATACGAAAGAACTTTTGGCTTAAACAAGGCCATTAGTATTGTTTGTATGTACGAAAAAAGTAAAAATCAAAAAGAAAATTGCCCTGATATTAAACTCGAATACTATGATAATTTCTTCAAAAGTGGTATTGTATACCTGGCTTTTGATGGTGAAAGTTTATGCAATTTACCCACATTAAAATTAGCTCAACATGTTAAATAGAATCAGAAAAAGCAAAATTACTAAAGTTGTTGCTGTTTTTATTATACTTACAGTTTTTAACGATTTGGTTAGGCCTATTTCGTTATTGGCCTTAACTAGCGGCCCTAGCCAACCTGAATTTCAGAGTTTTGAACCGGTTGGTACAACCGATATGGTTAACTTGTTTAGTGGCGATTTTGTATATAATATCCCGCTGTTTGAACTACCAGGTCCCGATGGGGGATACCCTTTTAATATTGCATATCACTCAGGTATTACCATGGAACAGGAGGCAAGTTGGGTAGGACTTGGTTGGTCTCTTAATCCCGGTGCTATTAACAGAAATGTTAGAAATCTCCCAGATGAGTTTAATGGTGAAGAAATTACAATTGTTAATGGAATGAAAAAAAATGAAACGTATGGTGGGACTATACGTGGCAGTTTAGAAATTTTCGGTTTTGAAAAGGAGAAAAGCAATGTTTCTTTGGATGTTGGTTTGGGCTTAACTCCGTATTATAATAATTATAAGGGATTCGCAATAACATATGATATTGGAGCAAATGCCGCAATGGGATTAGGAAACAAATCAGATAATTCTCCCGCAATAGGTCTTGGGTTGGGGTTATCAATGGATAAATTTCAAGGTGTTGGCACTGACGCATCTTTAACTTTTCAGAGTCATAAAAGATGTAAATATACAAAATATTCAATAGGTGCAGGTTATAATTCAATGGAAGGGTTACAATCTATTTCTTTAGATTGTAAATCTGTTAGAGAAAGTGGTTATACTTCTAGATTCCGTGATTATACCCAAGATAATAAAACAATTACTTCTAAAGGTGGAACGTCAACATTATCCTTTACAGGTGGAGCCTTTGGCACGCTTAACCAGCAATTTGAGTATAGAGGATTAAGTTTAGGTGTAAATTTTAAGTTAGGTCTAAATAATTGGGGAATAGATGGGAGTGCCTCAATAGGTGGGTTTTACAATGTGCAGAAAATCAAAAACAATTATGAAGAAGTAAAATATCCTACATATGGTTATCTTAATTTACACAATTGCTATGATGAAGATTATGAGCATGATAAAAATAATTCTATTGGTGATTATGCTCGAGAGAAAGACAATGAGATTTTTAAAAATACGGAGTATTTACCCATTCCATCGCTTTCGTATGACGTTTACTCTGTTGTAGGTCAGGGTATTGGAAATATGTACCGGCCTAAACGGTCAGATTTTGGAATTATTACGGATAGGTATAAAAAGTCAGAATCAAATGGTTATAATATTGGCGCGGAAATCGCCCCTGGCAATGGCATGAGGTGGGGATCTGAAGGTGGATATAATCACGGCTGTGCAAAGTCGGGAATGTGGCGGAATAATTTCGATTCTGAATTAGTCGATTATTTGAAGTTCCATGCAACTTGCGAGGATTATCCCGGATATGAACCTTCTTATTTTAAAACATATGGAGAGCATTCTGCTAACGATTATAAATCTCTTTTACAGTCATCTATTTATTCGGAATTACCTTGCTTAGTGAATATTGATAATGAAGATAATGATTTTGATTCAGACCCTATTGCACAATCCCAGCTAAGAAATAAATTCAGTAATGCAAAAGAAGCAATTGCAAGAAAAACAAGGGGCAAAAGAGAGAAGCGCGGTGTAAGTATTTTACCAGTCTTGATTGGGGATATTAAAAAAGTTGTTAGTCCAAATGTTTATGCATATGATATTATTAGTGAGATAGATTTGACCCGAAATGTTAGTGATCCAAACTACTCAAATCAAAATGCTTTAATTAATGATATAAGGGACAAGAACTCATATCATATCGCGGGTTTTATAGCAACCAATACGAACGGAGTAAAATATGTATATGGTTTGCCAGCTTACAACAATGAGCATAAGGAAGTCCAATTTTCTTATTATGATGAGAGTCAAGATGAATTAACTAGTAGAGTTTCATATAGTTTGAATCCAGAAGAAGATATTGAATCACAATTATCTGAAGAAACTAATCAGTATTATAGCTCAACTGAATTTCCCAAATACCCATATGCTTACTTACTAACCTATGTTATTGGTTCTGATTATGTCGATATTGATGAAATCCCTGGTCCCTCTGATGGAGATATGGGCTATTGGGTAAAATTTAACTATGAAAGAAAAGAGAATGATTATGCTTGGAGAGCTCCATATGGTCAAGGTACCGGAAACTATATGCGTGGCAGAAATACAGATATACGTGATGATATGGTTGGATATATAGAAGGGGAAAAGGAAATTTGGTATTTATCCTCTGCTGAAACAAAAACACATAAAGCTCTATTTAACCTTGATGCGAATCCACGAGAGGATGGTATTGGATCTGGAAGTGGTGTTCAATATAAATTAAACAATATTGAGTTGTATAGTAAGAGAGAAATGACTACCCCCATTAAAACAATTGCATTTGATTATGATTACTCTCTTTGTCAAGGTGTCGAAAATAGAGCAACAAACGGGGGTAAATTATCATTAAAAAGCATTGCCATTTATTATAAAGATAATTTGAGGGGTAGTTTTAGTCCCTATCGTTTTTCTTATTCTTCAGGAGATGGTAATCCGGTATATTCTTCAGAAGGTAAATATACCGATAGATGGGGCAACTATAATGCTGATAATAATGCGCCAACGATTAACCCATATGTTAAACAAAATGCAAATCGCACAACTAACGATGCTTATGCAGAGGCCTGGGAATTGAAAAAAATTACCTTACCCAGTGGTGGCGAAATAAGTGTTGATTACGAAAGCGATGATTACGCCTATGTACAGGATAGAGTTGCAATGCAAATGACAGAAATTGTTGGGGTTAATGAGCCAGAAATTTATACTATTTATACAGATCAAGTAAATCAGCCAAATTATGATTATGTCTATTTTAAATTAAATAGCCCACCCTCAAATACAACTGTTGGAGGTCTTAAAGATTTAGCTAAAAGATATATGAGTGTAGGCGAATATCTCTATTATAAAATCAGAATAAAACTTAAGGATAATAGTCAATATGAATATATTGCCGGATATGCAAAGGTTTTAGATGTTTCAATAATTCTCAATAGCAGTAGTCAGGAGTATGTTGGAAGAATAACACTTGAAAAGTATAAAAAACCAGACGAGAATGAATATATAAATTATCATCCATTTGCTGTAGCCGGTTGGAATCATCTAAAAACAAATCAACCTGAGTTATTGTATAATAACCTTGGGGCACCTTCAACGGATAACGAAACGGATGCAGAAAAGGGAAATGCCACTGTCGGTTTTTTTGAAGCTATCGGAGATCAATATGCAACAATTTTTAGAGGATTATATGATTTTTGTTCACATCATAACCATATGTATTGTGACAGAATTTATCATGATGAAAATACACCTGAAAGTGAATACAAATCGTGGGTTAGATTGAGAAATCCTGATAAAATGAAAATGGGTGGAGGAAGTCGTGTTAAGAAACTTGTTTTTGATAATAAGTGGTCTGCTGGGAACTTAGAGAATAATGATGTTTATGGACAAGTATATGAATACAAAACGACTGATATAGATGGAACAGAAATTAGTAGTGGAGTTGCAGAATATGAACCCTTAATTGGAGGAGATGAAAATCCATTTAGATTGCCTAAACCATATTATCAGCTTATTCCTATGAAAGCCGATAACGAATTTTATGCAGAAGAACCCTTTAATGAAAGTTTATTTCCTGGAGCAAATGTGGGGTATAGTAAAGTAACAGTTTCAAGCCTTGCTTCTTATGAATACAGGGATCCTTCTGTTTCAAATAAAACAACATCTCCTACAGGAAAAACTATATATGAGTTTTATACTGCAAAGGATTTTCCAGTAAAAGTTGATAATACAGAATTAACTTTTTCACAAAATAATCAAACAAAATTTGAAAAAACAACCTTTATTCCACTCCCGTTTCTTGGCGCTATAACAAAATATAAATTCACTGGAACTCAGGGCTATTCAATAGTCTTAAATGACATGCATGGGAAACAAAGAAAAGTTTCTACTTTTAATGAAAGAGGTTTTCTTGTTAATTCTGCAGAATATGTGTATAGTACTCAAGTTGATGATAATTCAAAATTGGATAATAGATTGGATGTGATATTATCTGATAAGGATCTTTTAGATCCTTCGAAAGCTCAAATTGTTAAACAAGATATCGGTGTAGAATATGATTTTGTAACGGATATGAGAGAAACTTATAATTTTAACATGCAGTCAGGTGTTTCTTTTAATTCAGAAATTATGTTATTCCCACCATTACTTGCATTTTATCCATGGCCAAATTATAACCAAACAGAAACTCAGGTAAGGACGATTGTTACAAATAAAATTATTCACAAGTCAGGTATTTTAACTAAGGTTATTACTAATAATGGAAAATCGAAAACTATAGTTGAAAATAAATATTTTGACCCTTTAACTGGAAGTCCATTACTAACAACAACAACTAATGATTTTGATGGCTTAATCTATGATTATAAATATCCTGCCCGATGGAATTATGATGGAATGGGAGAGTCTTCTATGAATAGTGGAATGGCATTTCAATGTTCATTTACATCTCTTTCAGATCCTCTTAATCCTAATCTTTATAGAATTGATGTTAATAATCCTTTAGTTTTAAATCTGCTGGAACCTGGAGACGAATTTTTACTTTTCGAAATTCCATTTTCACAAAATATTGGAAAAGCTTTTTATTTGGGGAAAAGAACTGATAATAGTAATAATATTTATTATATTGTTTATGCCGAATCAGATATGTCGAATTTTATTATTGCAAAAATATTTAATTCTGGTAAAAAAAATATCCTTAATAGTTTTTCTGGAAGCATTATAGCAACAAGTAACCCTACGATAAATAGATCAGTCAACACCAGTTATTCATATTTTCCTTTATACCCTATTATTAATGATTATGATGTATTTAAGTTTGATCCGGTTGCCGTAGCGTTAGCTGTTGAGTTCTTTAATTATCTATGGTCTAATTATAAATCAGAATTTTTAAATGATAATTCTTATGAAAAAACAATTGACAATAGTGACTTAGTGTTGAAATCGATGTATGATGCATTGATTAATGAAGTTACTACAGAAGGGAGTTTTTGTTCTAGTACAGTACCTCCGTTTTTAAATGTTGTCAAGTTTGGTATTTCCATGGGTTATCCTAGCTTGCTCTTTAAAATTTCATCAGATAGATTTGTTCCGTTATTTGTAGCACATAAATATCCTTATCCATGCTCAATTTCTCCAATTGATAATTTTCCATGTACACTTAATGAACTTGAAGAGATTTCTTATGGAGGACCTGAAATAAATTCATTTATTATAAATTTCCAAAAAACAGATAATTCAGTAATATCAAAAAAATATGATTCATTTTTTGATGATTGGGGTAAAAATGTTCCATGGGAAAATAGACCTTTGTATTATATTTGGAATGCGCAATATTTTTTGGATGATCAATTAAAAATAAATAATATTATTTCTTCAAATGCAACGGAGTATAGTAATCAGCTATGTGGAAGCGAGTTGAATGATGCGGGAATTGATAATGTTCATAAATATTGGATGAAGAATGGATGGAGCGTTAAAAGTAACAACTATTATTTGGATAACAGAAGTCAGAGTTTTCCCGTAGACATCAGAAACGATGGGATTATTGATAATGTGGATATTTTTAAGTGGAATAAATCGGGGTTTAATCCAACAAAATGGAAAAAATCAAATTCACTTATAACTGTTAACCGATCGAATTATCCAACTGAACTAAGAGATAACAATGATGTAAATACTTCTATGTTATATTGCTTAGATGGTTCGTATATGTCTGCAATTGCTTATAATGCAAATAAAAATGAAATTGGATTTGAAAGTTTCGAAGAATTTAGCCCTGGGGTAACAGTAAATCAAACCGAATATCGATCAGGTAATATCGATATTTATCAAAATTCTTCGAACTATAATAAATATACGGTGTATCCTATTGATGCTGCAAAAGGAAATGTGGCTGTTGTAGATCTTCCATATAGAAATATTTCAGGTTACGAAGTAGTAGTGGATGGCGAAACAGTTGATAATGAAGGGAAACAATTAATTTCAGGAGTAGGTGCTGTAATTGATATTGCCTTGAATGGAAATACACATTATGCAGTATTCAATGAGAATATTGCTAGTGATAAAACTATTGTTCGATTTATTAATAGTCAAGGGAGTATTCCTGGTTTTGTTAATAATAGTGACAGACTGTGGAAGGGAAGTCTTCGTATTAAAGATGAAATAACGGGTAATCTTTCAAATGAAGGAATATCTATAGTTAATAATCAGAAACATACGGGTAAAAATTCGTTAAGAGTATATAATACAACGGCTAATTTTACTCAAAGCCGCCTTTTGTTAAAACCAACAGACACATATGTTTTTAGTGCATGGGTAAAAGTAAATAATTGCAATGTGCCTTCTTATAGTCAATTAAGCAATAATGTCGAAGTTAAGATTAATGGTGCTACTTGTCAATTTAAAGGGAAAATTATTGAAGGATGGCAAAAAGTTGAAGTCCCGTTTATTGCATTGTCTAATAATATTATATCTATAAAATCTTCAAATTCTAACGAAGTCTTTATAGATGATATTAGAATACATCCTTATAAAAGTACAATGAAGTCATATGTGTATAATTTACAGGATTATAAGTTGATGGCAATTCTTGATGAAAATAATTATTCTACTTTGTTTTTCTACGACGAAGAAGGAAAACTGTATCTTAAAAAACAGGAAACTGAAAGAGGGATAGTTACGATTTCTGAATCACATTCAAATTTGAAACCCAATGATTCAAACTAGTTTTCGAACAATATTAACATTTTTAGTGTTTTTCTTCTATTTAGATTCTTCAGCTCAGATAGAAAAAGAATTTCTCAATTTGCATAATAAGTATAAGAATATTGATACACTTTCAGTATTTATGAACATGCAAGTATTTTATACAAATAATTTATCAAATACTAAATCTGATTTAGCATTGTATAAGTTAAAAAACATCTTTTTGTATAAGATAGATAAGAATCTGATACTTAGCACGCCTGAAATGGATTTGTTTATTAATAATGATTTAAAGCAAATCCATGTTACTAATAAAACTAAGGATAAAAACAGTTCTAATCCAAATGTAAATTTTAACATTTTTGAAGTAGATTCTATATTAAAAAAATGCAAATCAATATCGGGTCCAAATATTAATGGGTCTAGTAAAACCTACTGTATGATTTCAGATAATCTACCCATATATAATACTTGTGTGACAATTGATACTGTTACAAGTTTTTTAACTTATGTTTCGTATGATTATAAAGAAATTGTAAATTCTATTAAACGAGTCGAAATTTCTATAAAGAATTCAAATGTGATGCTTGTAAAAAACGAAATGAATATTAACTATTATGTTCAATCTGTTTCAAAAAACAAATATATTCCAACAAAAAAATATATGCATTATGAAATTATTACTAACTAAGTTCAGGGTAATGCAAAGGTCTTTTATTGCTGCATTTTTAACATGCTTTTTCCTGACATTATCAGGTAATCTTATATCGGGAACTTATGAACTTACAAAGTTTATTAAAAAGACACAAATAACAAGTAACGCTACACTAAATTTAAAGGATAATGTTTATTTCCAAGAAGAAACACCAACGTCTGACGGATATATTAATAGGTCAACTTATATTCGCTTAAAGTATACTCGAGATCAACAAACTGATGTCGAAGGAAAATATTGGATATATTCAGTAGCATATACTCTCAATCCAGGAGGGCAAACCGGTATATTATTAATTAAAAAAACGCCCTCTGAAAACATATACGAAGCTGTTGCTGCAATAAACAATAATCAGGCTTCGGTAACCCTTACTATTAATAGTGTTATAGCAAGCTATAGCAGCGATGGAAGTAATTATACACAAATAACAACACCAGCTACTTCTTCTAATATTCCTGAGGACATTCAAATTGAACTTTCAATAAATACAGAAAATTATAAACAATTTTATACAGTAAATGGCCCAGTATTCAATTTTGATTATTTAAAAAGTACAGCATATTGGACTCATTTAAAAGGTGCTGAAGAATATGATCTTGAATGGGTATTTATTGATGATAATTGCGAAGCAGCATCAAACTTCCAATATAATGAAGACCCCTTTAATTACAAAGAACCTATAAGAATATCTACTAAAAACAATCATTATCCTGTGGTATTAAACTATCAGGAAGGTACAGTCTATTTTAGGGTTAGGGGTGTTGGAAGATACATTAATGGTGTAAATGGAGATTATACATACCCAAGTCAGGGGGCTTGGTCTTATACTTCGTATAATATTGCAATTGGATTTGAATTCGACAAAAACATGGTTTGTACGCAGAATTTTGCAGAAGATGGAAAATCGAAAACAGTTGTTTCATATTTTGATGGATTATTAAATAAAAAGCAAACTTTATCATATCAAAACTCTAATGAAGTACTTGTTGCACAAACCGACAGGTATGATTTTGAGGGAAGACCTGCTGTTGATATCTTGCCAGTACCAGTTGAAGGGAGTGGTTTTAATTATATTGATGATTTAAACCTGAATAGTAATGGTACCGAATTATTTGATAAAAATGAATTTGATAAATCTACAGTAGAATCAATAGGAAAAGCAAATGGTGCTGGTATCTATTATTCCGACGAAAATCCATTTGATCAGGATCTGTTTCGGTCATACATCCCCAATTGCAGTGGGTACTCGTATGTCCATAAAAAATATACCGATGATAATACAGGAAGACTTATCAGTGTATCAGGCCTTGGTCCAGATTTAAAAACAGGAACCGGTCACGAAACAAGATATTTTTATTCAAATCCGAATAAAACTGAATTGCAAAGATTATTTGGTTTGAATGTAGGTAATGTAAAACATTACAAAAAGAATTACATATTAGATCCAAACAATCAGATGACTGCTAGTTATTTAGATCAGGAAGGTAGGGTGATTGCAACGTGCTTGGTTGGAAATAATACAGGGAATCAAATTGATGGTTATCTGCTTGATGATGTTAGCAATGATTCTAGTCTGATTAGTGTGAATGCTGACGACCAAAATGAAATAGTGAATGATAATAATAATATTATTAGTCGTAATATAATTAGCATTGTAAATGAAAAGGTCGGAAAGGAGTACACTTTTAGTTATGATATGGGAGGTAGAGGTGTAGTAAATACGATGTACCCAATTTTTTCTTTGGGCTTCGAAGACAACGAAGAAATTCAGGATTACGCATTAGTTTCTGGAATAAATCAGACTCAAAGTCATGCTGGAACTCAGTCGTTTGTATTAGAACAGGAAAAAGTTTTACTTAAATCTTATGTGGTAAAACCCGGAGATATTGTAAACGCATCTGTGTTTACCAAAACTATTTCTTCTGGGCAAAGTGCCTCAATTACAATGGCTTTAATCAATCCTTCAAACAACGAGATTTTGCCTAATAATTTTTTTCAAGTAAATACATCTAATAGTAATGTATGGGTGCAATTATCAATTCCTACTTACACAGTTCCATCAACTGCAACATTCTCAGGTTATGCCTTTAATTATTATATACTTAATGTTTACCTTGAGGCTCCTACATCTTCAGAAGCATACTACCCAAGTTGGTATAATCCCGAATTAACATGGTTTGATGATGCAAGTATTCTGGTAGAACGTCCAGGTTTAAATTGTCCCAGTTGTCGTTACGATTTAACATTTAGGATATTTAAACCCGATGGTACAATTCTTAATGAAATTGTTAGGGACATTAATAATTCTCTATCATCCGATTGTAGTTTAGATTATTATTTAACAAGTAATGATCAAATTAGTTTCTCACAAACTTTTAACGAAATTGGAGAGTATATTATAGTTAAGGAACTTAAAGTTAATGCGCAATCGCTGGAAGATTTACAAGTTGAACTTATAAACTTTGGAGAAAACAATATTGATTGTCCAAACAGTAGTGCAACTGTTCAGCAAGCTATTTCAAATTTGGATTATTCAAGTTGCGAAACTACTTGCGAGGAACAATTTGAAGCTGAATGTGTCCAATGGTTTATTGATCATAATCAGGAGTATGTTCAAAGAGATATTGATGAGTGTGTTAAAAGCAATTGCGAACAGTACATGACAAACACTATATCTACTGGGGAATGTCAGGGATTGTTGGAAAGGATGAGACAAGATGTGTCTTCTGATGGAACTCTCTACGAATCAAGTTTAAGTGATCCTGCCAGTTGGTGGAATACAGCAGACTATAGTATTATTAATGGCACAACTTTTACAAAAAAAGATGGTACAACTTTTATTTTTTATTGTGACTTAGAACATGGTTTTGATGATGCTGAATATGTTTCTGACGAAAGCAATTGGGTTGATAGTTGGACTGATATTCTGGTTTTAATGCATCCTGAGTATTGCCAATATGAGAAATGTATGTTTTTGCAACCTTACAAATCATATATACATAGATTAATGGTATCTGATATTGACGATGCTAATTACTTTTCTGATTGGTATGCCAATGATCCAATTTTTGATAATTCAGAATTGAATCTTACTGCATATCCTGCTTGCCAAACTTTGAGAACAAATTTTAATACTCAATTAAATAATTTTTATACCCATGTTGATGATGAAGTATACTCTTTATACGAGTTTTGTATCAATCAAAGCACATTGAATCCAAACTTTTTGGACCCATTTGATGTGTTTCCATCATCAATGCTTACCAATATTACTGAGGATATTAGAGAATGGTCAATGTTTATTGCCATGTATTCAGGGATGAGGGATGCCTTTTTAACTGAACTTTATAATTGCATGTATGGCGTTTGCCCATATAGTAATGCTGAACATCCTTTAGTTCAAAATCCTGAAACTGTCAATGAGTTTGACACTTTTATTACTGAAAATGCGGACTATACTTGTTATGATTGCAATGTGGGTGGTTGTCCGGATTGTCCCAAATGTGTATCTAATGCGTTGTATTGGTTATCGGTAGTTAATAACAATTGTGGCACTGCTTATGATAATACCAGCGCGTTATATACTCAATTGTTTAATTTATGCAAACAGAAATACTCATATACTAATCCTTTTGGGATGCTTTTTGAAAACGACCCAAACACTGTTTCTGCTTTAACTGCAATTATTCAAAACTATACTTCATGCCTAAATAATTATATTGATGTTGCAGAAATGATACTTTCTGATTACAACATTGTGTTCTCTACAGATCAATACAATATTTATAATAATGTTGAATTAAGTAGTACCAATTCCATTTTGGTAAATTCAATTCTTCATATTCCTTATAAATTAGGTCACAACGGGATAACTCATCCCGATTGTTGTGGTAGTGATATTTGGTATAGTAACACTGGAAAGTATTGGTGGTCGGGCGGAAATACTACCTATTTCAAACTGCTTGATGATGATGGTGTAGAAATTGATTATTCTACTCTTCAGATAAGTGATGCATTATATACAACATTCCCCATTGAACCTTTTCTTGACTTTAATTTTTATCATAATAACCAGACTAAGGTTGTTAATTTAAACGGGAATAATGTTGCATTTATTAATACAGCTATCAGATTTCCAGTCAACGAGCGCAATTCTTCGGATGTGTTTTTTGCAAACTTGTACACATATTCTGCTACTTCGGCTTGTACAAGTTATTTGGATGGTAACGAATGGAACTTATATTGTGGATATTCACAGGATCTTGGCGTAAATACAGGGATATATACTCAAGTACCAATAGATATTGTAATGCCTGAGGGTATGGATGAATTAACTCCGTTTAGTCAATCTGATTGTATTAATGATATTATTGCCTCCCAAACCGAAAACTCTTTAGATGAATATACGACTAACTTTAATAATTATTGTGAAAGTTATATTCAATCGCATATGGTAAATTGTTTCGAAGGCTTAGACGAAACACTTGAATATTCTTATATAAGTTATGAAAAAGATTATACATTATATTATTATGATCAATCCGGACATCTTGTTCAAACTGTTCCCCCTGAGGATGTTAAATCTGGGATGTTGCCGGGGCCAACTTATAGTTCTTTTCCAGTTTATTTAATGACAACACGGTATAAATATAATTCGGCTGGAAATATTATTGAGCAAAATACTCCGGATGGAGGTAAAACAGTATATATTTATAACGATAAGCAACAATTACGTTTTTCTCAAAATAGTGAACAGGAAGTTGTAATTATTGTAAATAGTGCACAGGTTAGAAAATGGACTTATTCAAAGTACGATGCATTAAATAGGCCTATTGAAACTGGCGAAATATTGCTTTCTTATGATATAACTGTTAATAATTTTCCTATTGATGATATTAATGATGATAGTTATCCTAATGGTATTGACTTATACGAAGTTAATAGGACGTATTATGATAATAAAGTTATTACCCCATTAGCAATTAATGCTGAAAATTTGCGTAACCGAGTTAGTTCTGTTGAATATTTTGATTATATGCCTCTGGATGGTAGTGGCACGCAGAAATGGGCAACTCACTATTCCTATGATGTTCATGGAAATGTAAAATCAATGTTGCAAGAAAATGGTTATTTAAGACATATACCCAGTCAAACATATAAGAGAATTGATTATGAATACGATTTAATTAGTGGTAATGTAAAGCAAGTAGTATATCAAAAAGGTAAATCGGATATGTTTTTGCATAAGTACTATTATGATGCTGATAATAGAATTACAAACGCCTTTACTTCTAATGATGGGATTATATGGTCACAGGATGCCAAGTATTTCTACTATTTACATGGTCCGCTTGCACGAGTAGAAACTGGGCAGGATAAGGTTCAGGGTACCGATTATGCCTATACTTTGAATGGATGGCTAAAAGGTATTAACTCAAACACACTTACTGCAAAAAGAGATATAGGTAATGATGGTAATACTTCGTATACCAGCCTGAATAAATACATGGCACAGGATGTTGTATCCTATGATTTAAATTATTTTGGTGGCGACTACAATCCAATTGAATATATAGCAGCTGGTAACAGAGCTTTTGCAGATAATTCTAATTTAATATATGGAACCAATACAAATCTTTATTATCTTTACAATGGGAACATTAGTAGCATGATTACAAATATTTACGATATTAATCCTTTAAACAATTTTGAGCAAATTCCTCAAATTAACGTATATAAATACGATCAATTGAACAGGATTAAAGCTACGAAATCGTATAATTTTAGTGCTCCCGAAGATTTTATTACATATAATTCATTTGATCAAATTTCTAACCTAAATTCGGCCAATTGGGAGACTTTTGAATACGACTTAAATGGCAATATTACTGAGCTTAAGAGATACAATGCATCAATGAATTTGATGGATGATTTTACTTATTCATACAATAATCCTTTAGGAAGGTTGGTAAATAACAAGCTTAATGGAGTCACCGATAACAGCACATTTTCACCCAGCCAATTTGGCCCATATACTTATGATCATACTGGCAATTTGATAAAAGATCCATCAATTGGTGTATTACAAAGTTCTTCAAAAATTATTTGGAACTTAAACGGAAAAATTAAATCAATTCCTCGACCTAATACAAGCTTAAGTGATTTATACTTTGCATATAACACAAACGGTAACCGGGTAATGAAATTAGAGAAACCACGAGAGACAAATGGTACGTTAAAAAGTGTTAATGATTGGTTTTTTACCTATTATATTTATGATGCGCAAGGTAATGTAATGGCTACTTACGATAGAACAATAGATTATAATTCAGAATTTCAATCTACTGAAGAAAGAATATTCTTAAAGGAACATATGTTATATGGTACTTCACGTCTAGGATACGATGGCGTGACCAGTGAAATTGCATTTTCTGAATTTAAAGATGGTACATATAATTATGATCTGAATGATGGTTCGGTAGAATTAAACTATGATATTTGGGATTACAGCGAAACAGATAATAACTCTACTCTGCGTTATCTGCCCATTAATACTTTGGTTAATGCAAATAGAAAAGTTGGGCAACGAACTTACGAGTTTAGTAACCATTTGGGAAATGTACTCACTACAGTCTCCGATTTAAAAACAGCTGTTTCTCATCCTGGCGAGCCTGATGTATTTAATTGTGGTTTTGATGGAGAAGAAACCGCATTACTTGGCAATTATAATGCTATTCCAGAGCCAGACAATGCAAGTAACAAGATTATTGCTTTGGTACCTGCTGTATCTCCCGATTTATATGTGTTTGGACCAATTTGCAGGTTTAGAGTTTATCCAGGAGATATCGTTTCTATTGGTGTAGGAATGAGAACAAATTCTCCTGTACCTCATTCAAATGTTGGTCACATTGTTGCAGGCCTAACAGGAGAAGATGGAAATTGGCTTTTAAATCCGGCAAACCAGCAACCATACTATAACCGAGCACCAAGTGTAAGCCAAACTCTTACAGATACATGGGTTGTGCTTATGGCTGCCAATCAATTTCAGATACCTTCGAACCTGGGGGATATTCCAATATATGCTACCTTACAGCTTATTAACGAACAAAATTGTCTCGAAACTTATTTCGATAACCTTAATGTCTCTATAACACCTGCCAACGCGCATTCTAATTATGTTGCCGATATTACAAGTACTGCCGATTATTATGCTTTCGGTAGCCTTAAAACTGAACGTACAAATACCAAAGCCTCTTTGGGCTCATACCGCTTCGGATTTAATGGCAAAGAGAAAGATGATGAAGTAACAGGCGTGACAGGCAGTCATTTAGACTTTGGAGCAAGAATTTATGATAGTAGGATAGGACGGTGGTTAGCAGTTGACCCGAAATTTTATAAATATCCAAGTTTATCTAGTTATTGCTCTTTTGAAAATAGCCCTCTTGCGATAGTTGATCCCGGAGGGGATACGACAGTTTATTTTTCTCAAAAAGGAGAATACCTCTACACATCTGTAGATGGATTACCAACTGCTATTACAATAGTTTCAGATAAAAATTTAAAAATATTCAAAGCAACTGCATTCCTAGCATATACTAAAAAACTTCAACATAATGATAACATTAATAAAGCATTTAGACGAACGGGGATAACCATTGATGTGAACTCATTAAGAAAATTTTATAATAATTCAACGATAGTAGGAAAGAATAATTTGGATGAGAATGGAGACCCATATCCTAAAGGTTATTTTAATGAAGCTTCTGATAATTTATATTTAAATAATGGAGTAATTAAGATAGGAAGTGGTAAAAACTCAATTATTGGGACATTGGATGAAGTTGGAAAAGGTGGTTACCCTGATAATGAAAATGGACAGGGTGAAAATGCAGGAAATGCACATACTCATGCGAATGAAGGATTGCGAGACTTTAGGGAAAGGGAGGATGGTCAATATCCAATCTTTGATTGGACTTATAGTAATCAAGATAATTCAAATCCTGCAAAACTAAAAGTAGTTGTTGGAAGAGTTAATATACAGGTGTTTGGCAACGATATGGGTTTGATAAGAATTAATAAGAATACTTTAAAAGAAGATAAAAATCCTTATAAAAAATGAAACTAATTATAGTTATCTCAATTCTTGTTGCGTTTGTTTGTTCTTGTTTAAGAAATCAAAATGAAGATTACAATAAAAAACCAATTAACCTATTATATGAAAAAAGATTAATAGAGGCAAAATGGCGGTATTATGAGTATAATTTTAATTCTAAAGGAATAAGTTGTAACCAAACATGTTTTTATGATACCTCAATTTGCTTTGTAGATGGAATGCGTGTTGACACAATGAGTATTGGGGATACTTTTGAAATAGAATTATATACTTCAATTAAAGATTCCGATATCTGTGTAACCTATGGTAATAATATTTTTTACAACATATTTGGCTATTATCCCAATTCTGATACAATAACTTATATCTGGAGTGATTCATGGGTTCCTAATCGGAAAGTGCAAAATGCTCTATCAACAAATACTAATGAGCAATATGGAGTTTATCCTTGGTATGTCCGAGAAAAAATGTTTAAAGAATTTATTATTAAGAATGAGCCTAAACTTAACAAGTTTATAAAAGAAGAAGCAAAAAAACGAGGGTATATAAATTAATATATTATATTTCTACCCTGCTCTCAGCGTAGTTTGCAACTACGCTGCTCAATATTATAACCAAATATATTATTAAACCCCCTCTCAGCGGAGTTTGTAACTACGCTGAAATATAAAATCACCCAAAAACATTTCTTACAACATACCATTACGATCAAAAAAATACTAAATTTACACCCCGTTAATCCCTGATAATGACAGATATTCCTCAATATTGGACAGAAATACCCGATAAAGGCAGATATTGCTACGGATTTAATGGCAAAGAAAAAGACGATGAAATTACTGGACAGACTGGCAGTCACTTAGACTTCGGTGCGAGGATTTATGATAGTAGGATTGGGAGATGGTTAGCGTGTGACCCATTAGCAGCGAAATATCCTGATTTAAGTACTTATAATTTTGTTGCAAATAGTCCATTAATATTTATTGACCCCGATGGAAAAGATATAATTTGGGTTGGAGATTGGACTGCAAAACAAAAGAGAGCGCAAAAAGCTATGCTAAAAACTCAATGGGGGAAAGCTGTTTATAGGCAGTTTAATAATTCAAAAACTGATGATATTTACATAGCAGCTTCAAGTGAAATAAGTGGAAAGGCTGTAACTTCTTTTAATGTTAAGAATTCATTCACAGATAATTTTTATTTCCCTTGGGAAACCCCAACATTAGAATATCAAAATAGTTATGTTCCTGATAATTATAAAAAGTTTGTTAATGCATTTAATGGACAGAATGTTAATAATATTGATGCCAGAATGCATTTGCTTCTAGTTGCAAGCGATGCTCTTGAGGGCAATGAATATCAAGCAGCAGCTTTAATAAACCATGATATAATTGCACATATTTTGGTTCCTCTTATTTATGGCAAAGATTTACCAGAGAAAACTGAACATGATATTGTAGGAGGCAATCAAGTTGGTAATGCAGCAAAAAACAGAAGCGGAAGCATTCAGGAAGATATTAATAATGATGCTGCTAATACTCAGAAGAATGGAGAAGGTAGTGTAGACAAAAGTCAACAAAAACTGGAAAGGGTAGAAAAAGAAGTAAATGAATATAAAACAAATGAGGAGAAAGAATAAATGAAAAAAATGTTCTTAATAATATTCATTACAACCACAAGCTTTAACCTTAACGCACAAGTAGATATCAATTTTATTGATAAAGTTGATACTTCTTTAAATGGACAGGTGAAATATTACAGCGTCAAAGGAGACTTAAAATGTGTAAAAAATTATAAGAATGGAAAGTTGGATGGAATAGTAACATATTATTATCCTAATGGGATTAAAAAGAAAGAAGGAGTATTTTATAATGATATAAAGGATGGGAAATTTATATATTGGAATGACGCTGGAGAAATTATATTAGAAATGACAATCTCAAATGATAGCATTTATTCGAATATTATGTTTTGGGATGAAGCTCGGAAGAAAAAAGAAATTTCTGTAGAAGAACTGACGAAACTTAAAATGAATTAATGACTTTGGGCACTGTCTCCCCCTCAGCGTAGTTTATAACTACGCTGCTATATATAACACTTCTCCTTGCACTGCACACTCCCCCCGAAAACACCAAAAATCCTTCCCAATATTGGGAAAAAGGAGGCAAAGCAAGTATCATACTGATGGAAAGATAAAACAAAAAAAACACGGTAAAAGAAAAAATGATATGCAGGTAACCGTATCGAAAAAGATGTTGAAAATGTCTGCTGATAGCGGACAGCTTGAAGAGTTTATACAGGGCATGGAGAAATTTGGCGATGTAACCATCCTGAGAGAATACCAAAAAGAACTTGCGGAAAAAAAGAAAAGGAAGAAGGCGGAGAAGAAGTAAAAGAGAAACGCCAGGCGGAAAGCTTGGCGTTTATTTATTTAAAAACTTTTTTAGTTCACTAACCACTGGCTGAATTTCTTTTTTGGTCAGGGCTTCGTTAAATATTATTATGTGATTAGGTTTCAGAAGGCTTGAAATATGAGGTTCTAAGTCGGCAGGCAGATTGGTAATAAAAGTAATGCCTTTTGAATGAATTTGCGGTTTGTGTTGTTTCAGGATTTCATTAAAGCATTTATCAATATTTTCAAGGAGTTCCGCATCTGTTTTAGGAGCCTTGGCCATAACGGGGCTGAATGCATATTTGCTGTATCCATCCATGCTAAGCAAGGCCATAATATCTCCATCGGCAATTGTTTTAAATCCAGTTAAGTATACATATATATGCTCGAAAGGTATAGTGGGGGTGTTCATATTGAATTCGTATGATTCTAATTATTATATATTCTCTCTTTTTACACATCTAAGTATATAAGTAAACCAACCCATTTGCGGACCTGAAAAATGAGTAATTTTAAAATGTCCTTTAATTCTGAAAGATGTAGGTCTCATGTCGAAAAGAACTTCGTTTTGATCATCTTTGTTAAAAACAACCTGTATCCCTATTAATGGAAACCCGTTTTCATTTTTTTCAAGAACGAAGTCAATACGGAAATCTTCAGAAAAGCTCTTTCCTTGAGACTCATCAAGGCTGATGTCCATAAAGAATATTCTATTCTTATGTTCATTTAAATGTATAAATTCTATGAATTTACCAATATCATCTTCGTTATCTAATCGCTTCTGAAACTTTGGAATTCTTTTTTTTGATTTTCTGTAAAGTGCAATAGAAACAAAAATACTTGCAAGTGCAACGATAAGAGCAATCAGATTATATGGTTCGTCTTTAAGTAGGTTCATGTTGATTTATTTAAAATAGTTAACACAGTATAGCCTTTCCAATAATGACTGGCAAGCTATTTAAGCAAATTATGTTATTTACAGCCTAAATTTACGACATTTATTAATAAAATTTCATCGAAATTAAACAAATCACCCTCTTTTCGAACCACACGGACAGGAAATCTATGTGATTCAATTTCGCTTGCAATATCTCTGGGATAAAATGGTAGCTCATTCATAATAAACTCAAGGTGCTCATCAAAACTATAGTCAGGGTTGGGCTTAATATCAATGAATTGCCATACCTTTAAATCTAGATATACCAGTTTTTGATGCCCGTGTATTTTATGTTTAGTCTCAATGTATTGCTTTGTAAAGTTTGCTTCAGGTATTGGTAGCGAATGACTTACCTTGTCGAATTTCTCTTTAATTGCAATATTTGTTGACTTAAGAATGACATTAGCCTCGTCAATATTATTTGCAATAATAAACAAAGGGAGCCAATATATTTTACCCGATTCTCTGGAAGAAAAATTAAACTCAACGAAGAATTTGGGTCTAATATATCCATCGCCATTGCATATTTGGCATGTATTACTTTCCGGTGGGCATTCTCCTGCATTAATGAAGGCAACTCCCTCACCAATGTGTCCTGTTCCATTGCATTTTTTACAAATTTTTATCATACTATAAAATTAAGCATGTATTTATTCTTTGATTTAACCTCTTTCTCTTTAATATCAGGGTATTCCACTCCAACTTTGTCCGTTGAAATGATGGGATAATATACTGTTACTGCATCATCTTTATCCCATGTAATTGCAATCAACTCTGCATGCAAATCAGAAATAAAAGATTTACTATCACCATCCCCATAAAAGGTAGATTGATTAGTGTTTTGTTTAATAAGACCAAGACTACTCAAAATGTCTTCAATCTGTTTTACAACGTCAATTCTCACAGCATGGTTATGAACGTTGTATGTTACTACATAATTACTCATATTAATTTGGTTTTTATTAAATATAATAAAAAGTCAGGAAGAAGTAAAGCGTTTTAAATAAAAAAAATAAATATTTATTAGTATATTGTATAACAGGCTGATACAATTACCTAATTCCATGTATCTTCCCCGCCTTATCAAACCCCACCCATTTACCTTCCTTGTCAACACCACGATTGGCGAGTTCTTTTCGGATTAGGTATATGATGTCATAATTCCCTCTTAGGGCTTCGCAGAGGAGTTGTGTAGCAGTGGTACTGAATATGTGCCGGGGATTAAGATCAAATATGATATGTAAATTAAAGCAAATGTGGTGCTTTAATAAAACGACCACCAGCTCCAGAAGAAACAAGAACCAAAAGACAGTGTATATTTATTTTTTCTGGGTGAATAAAACTGGGAACAAAAAAATCATTTTTTAAAATTTCATGTAATTCATTCTTTTGCAATATACAACAAGTTAGTATTATTTGTACATTTGTGTATGTTGCATGAGTTTGATAATTAGTGTCAATATTTAATTTCTATACTGAAATAGAGAACGAATTTGAGTTCCTTTTACCCGAAAGGAATGTAGGTCTTGTTATATTTCATTTATTTCAGAAACTTAAGAACAAAGACATTTCTGCCACTTTTACCGAAGATGAAATAGTCAAATCAATTAGAGAAGTTCGTAAAGACATAAAAACCGAGCAAAAGGAACAATTTAATCAAACGATTAAATCCCTGCAAAAGTATTATCTATGGCGGGATGAAGAAAAAAGAGTATATCGCTTTCGTCCTTATGCAATTAAACTTTGTGAAGCGATTAATGAAATTCTTTTTGAAAATTTTAATCCGACAGAAATACAGAAAGATTTCAAACTATTACTTAATGAGTTAAAAGAAAAGCAATTTGAACAATGGTATGAATACTTCTTTAGTAAATATAGCGACAAAGTAGGTACTCAAATTTCAGCTTTAGACAGGCAAATTTTTATGGAAGTCTCAGAATTTCGTCAGAAGATATCAGATGATGAAACTTATGATATTGTGGTATTAAAAAATATTGTTGAAAAGCTGGAAGAGATAAGGAAGAAAACCGATGAGTTAAATGTAGCGTTTGATAGCTCTTATGAAATTAATAGGTTTCTAATGGACTTTCTCTCAGAGCCGAAGAATGCCACATACACAGAAAAAGTAAACCGTGTAATCAATTTCTTTAAAGATGTCCGAGAAAACCTCAAAATAATTAGTAAAAAGATTGATAGTCTGAAACCTAAGCTAAATGAGTATATAAGAGATATAAATAGAAAAGATTTTTATAAGAAATTCAAAGCATTTATCAAGTTCACATTAGATACAAGTATAATTGAAAAAGGAGAAATAGCATTACCTCAAGAAATTAGCCGATGTGCAATTGGGATGTCAAGTAAACCCAGATTCATAATTATCAAAGAAAGTCTGGATATTGAGAATATTCATTCGCCCAGAAACATGCGGTTACAAGCTCCTCAATATAATAAAGAAAAGGCTATAGAAAAACTGCATAATGAGAATGAACGATTATTGCTTAATAAAAGAGTTAAAGGCTATTTAAGAGAATTGGAAAGTAAGTTAGAGAAAACAAAAGAAGTTGATTTTTCGATTTATTTTTTTGATATACTAAATAGGGAAAAAGGAAACATTAATGTGGTGGTAAAACTGGCTTATTTAGTAATGAATAAGTATAATCGACATCAGGAATTTGGAATATCGATAACAGGAGAAAAAATCAGCAATCATAAATATCCCTCAATTTCAGTATGGCAAACGATAATTTACAAGAAAATTTAAATTATAGTTTTTTACTACATCCGGATGCAAAAGATTTGTTTGCAGAACTGGATTATGCTTTAAAAAACGGACAACATATTCAGAAACAAACAAAACCTGATGGGATATTCAACTTCATCAGGCATGAATTTAATAGCTTTAAAGAATATTATAAAGAATATTTTGAACTATATCTTAGTACAGAGGGGTTGGATGATGAACAATATTATTTCATTGACTTCAGAAGAGATCCAAACGGAAACTTCAGCAGAGGGAAAATTCCTTTAGGCAACAGAGAATATTTAAAAGATTCATATATTATTATAGGATTTTTATTAATCAGAATTTACATATTAGAGTTGAATCCTGAAATCAAACATTCCATAACCGGATTTAAAAACAGGATATTGCATGATTATGAGGAATATAAAACAAGTCTCCTGCGATTGTTTGCCAAAAGTAATGATATAAATAATACGGATTATGAGGAAGACTCTATCGATAATCCAATAGAAAATGCCTTAAAAAAATTCAATGAATTAGGATGGATTCTGCTTGATAAGAATAGTGATATATTTGAGATATTGCCATCCTGTAAACGACTGCTCAAAATATACGAAGAAAACATTCGTGATATTGATAATATTATTAAACAAAATACCACAAAAGGATGACCGCTAAAAGCTTTCCCCGAATATACAGTTTGTCAACGGTTGGTATTCGTAATCATTACCATACGAACTATCTATTTCATCCTTTCCGTACTGACTTCACGGGAGATAGCGGAGTAGGAAAGACAATTATTGCTGATATTTTACAGCTTATTCTTGTCGGTGAAAAAGAATATAAATCAGCAACAGAAGCAAATGAAGAAAGAGAAGTCCGAAAGCTGCCATTAGGACGTTTTGGTTATGTTTTTTTGAATATTGAGGTAGATAACAAGCAATACCTTGTAATTGGAATGTTTATCAGTAATGGTGGTGTAGAACCATTTATCATCCAACAAGGTTACGATTGGGAAAACTTTACCCCATTAACAGAACCCTTATCATATCGTAAGATTTTAATAAATGATAATGTTATTGATATTGATGCTCTTGCAGAACAGTTGACTGACGTATATTGCAAAAAATTTTCCCTAAAAAAATATCATGAATACTTACGCAAGTATGAAATTCTCCCCATTGATTTAATAAACGATGGGGAATTAAAAAATTACGCTCAGATAATTCGTTCATTTTCAAGAGGTAGAGGTTTCAAAAATGATTCTGAAGGATTAAAAAGGTTCTTTTTTAATGATGGTAAAGAAAATGAAATTTATGAAAAATTTCAGAGACAACTGAACGAAATGGATGCCGACCTGAAAGATCAGCGGAGAAATAAAGACGACATTGAAAATGTCAGAAAAAAGGAAAATAGATTAATTGAATTAAAAAAATTAAAGAGTGAAAAAGAATCATCCGAATTAACGTACTATGAAGCAAAAACCATATATCATTTCCGTAATATCGAAAATTTTAAGAAACAAATCAGCCTAAACAAAAACTCAATAATTAAAGTTAATAAATCTATTGTTCAATTTCGATTACAAGAGTTGGAAACAGATGAAAAAACATTGAGGTGTGAAATAGATAATATTGATAAAGAGTTTGATAATATCATAACGATAGAAAAGAGTTTAGATGATGCAAATAATAATATTGAAAAATATAGTGAAACGAAACAAGAAGTTGATCAACGTTACCCTGAATTAGATAAGCTTTATCTACAAATGTTGGAAGTTGACAAATGGTTAGTACAATATAAAACGATAGACGAACTAAGGTCAGCATTCTACAATCAATTAGAAAACAAAAAAGAAAGGGATAACCTGAAATCATTTGAGAATGAACTAAGGCAAAAAAAACTTTATGAGAAATTCCTAAAGTCAAAGTGGGCAATAGATATCAAAGAAGGGAATAAATTTTACAATGACGAAAAAAAACGTATTGAAAATGAAATTCAAAACTTAAAAGCCATCCAAAATTTTTCAGATACCAGTAACAAATATTCACTGGCAAGCTGGATTCTGAATAACTTACAAAAATTAACCCATGAACAGGAAAGTGTTTTTGTTCATTTTCAAAAACTTGTTACCAGAAAACCTGAAGTATTTCATAAGGGTGATCGATATCTTTCAGAACCTTTGGAATTATTAGATAATTTGAGGATTGAGGAAAGTGGAAAAAATGGATTCTGGTTATATATAAATGGAATAAGGGAGTATATAAAATATGTCCCTGTTCAAATATTCAACAGTACTGACAAAGAAAAAATCACTAACTATTTTAAAGAAAATTATCAAGAAGCTGATGAAAAACTAAACCATCTAAATGATGAGAAAGAAGATTTAGAGGATCTTAATAATAATGTGAATAAATTTGGAGAAAATATTGTTGCCAAATATCCCAAGAAACAAGAACTTGAATCATTTCCTGCTAATGAAAGCCTAAGCAAATCAGAGGAAGAGTTTGAGCAATATCTTAGAGATTATTTCAACAGAGATGAAATTGTTGTACTAAAGAAAAGCATTCAGTCTTTGAAGCCATTAAATGATTCTGGAGAATTATTTCTTAGAAATATAGACAACATAAAAACGGAATTAAAGGACTTTTTGAAAAATAATGGAATAGATGCAGAATCAGAATTTGAGGATATTAAGCATAAGTTGAACATTCTTCGTGATAAAAAGCAAAAATCTATTTCTGATAATGAAAACAGGTATATTCGATATAATAAGCTACTTTCATCCTATAGTGAAAGCCAAGGAACAGCAGAATTTGTAAAAACTATTGATAAATTAAGTATTTACAAAGAAATGGAGCGTAAATTATCACAAAAGGAAAGACTTAAACAAGAGATAAAAAATATACAAGCTCAAGTATTATCAGAAAATAAGCTCTATCAAGAATTTAATGTCAAATACGAAGCATTATCTAATACGAAACTTATATTTAATATTAATAGTTTCGAAGGAAAGTTTACAAATCCCGATGTTGAGGAAAAACACAATATGGAGCTTGCAAAGACGCTTTATTTAAAAGATTATAAATCTATAGTAGAAGAATATATTGATATTTCAGAAAAAATCCAATTCGAAAACTCAGAAGATTTTATTTTACTGGCAAAACATATGGTTTCAGAAGTACTTGCAAAACGTATAATTAATGAAGATACTGCAATACTGGATGAAATAAGAAAATACTTAACAGAGCTTACTGAAAAACTTTCAGAATTAAGTGAAAGAAAGTATAAGCTACTTAAAGAGCTTTTTATTGAAGTCAGAGAAGTATTTAGTGAATATATTTTTACAATTAATAATATCGCCAATTATTTTCGTGGCAACGAAAAACAAATATCTCAAGGGTACAAACTTATTCTTAAGCACACATTTTCTGACACATATCCAATTGGATGGATTGACGATTTTCTTAGAAAACTTGACGAAACAATTGGGAGAGAAAGAATAAACTCAGGTCTATTCAGTGTCTTGCGTGAAAAGATTGATATTACGGATATCATGATAACAGCGTATCATCAATGTGGTGGTAAATCAAAAAGTCCGGATGCAAAAGAATTACTCAACCCCAAAAGGTACTTTGACATCTCATTTAATATGCAGGCAGATGATGGAGAACTCAATGTGGGAAGTGCTGGTCAGACATATGCAGCAGTAGCCCTTTTATGTATAGCAAGATTATCATTAATTGACCAAAGCGGTAGACTTCGCAAAGGTTTGCGGTTTATGCCAATAGATGAAGCTGAAGGAATAGGAAGTAATTATGACTTATTGGAAAATATTGCAAAAACAAATGATTATCAAATAATTTCTATGTCAATAAGGCCTTTAGATGATTTCAAGGAGGGTGAACAATATCTTTATATACTTAATGGCAGGATGGGAAAAAATGAGAGAATCAACACTTTTGCCATTTTTAGTGAAGAAGTGGGTATAACAGAACATACAGGAGAATTATAAAAATGCATTTATGGACAAACAATTGACATGGAGAGAAATCAAGGCATTAAACCAGCTTTATTATGATAGAAACACCAAGGCCAAAATAGATAATAGGCCATATATTAAATACTTAATCGAAGACGGATTTATAGATTATAAGCGAGGGACTAAAAAAATACTTCAGCCAACTTATAAATTCAACAAAAAATTTGAATCTGAATGCTTTTCAGAACTCTATAACGGATATAATATCTTCTTATTGGAAAATAATCTTTTATCTGATTATACAAATTTTACCGAGTTTGAAATAAAAGGTTTAATGACCCTCATAAAATCACAAACCATACTACAAGATCTACAAAGTAAAATACTAGCCGGTCAGGAAAGTCGAAAAGGAGTATCAACTCTGTTCTTCAAATCTGCTAAATATATAAGGAAAAATTCTGCTTTAGAAAAAGCTGTTTTAAAGTTATTGAATATAGAAACATTCCCACAAAATGAGAATCAGGGATTTTACAGGGTTCCGAGTAAAAATCCAAAAGCTATTATACTATGTGAAAACATGTACTTTTTAACTTTGAATATTGCTCAAAGTAACGATATTGAATTATGGTGTGCTGGTGGGAATAATACCAAACCTATTGAAAATATACCCAAAATAGACTATCCAATTTTTTATCTTTGTGATTGGGATTATGATGGGTTGAAAATATTTGAGAGGCTTCTTGAAATCGTCGAAAAAACACCTACTAAAAAAACGTCCCTGCAATTACTATCACCTAAAGGTAAAAGAGAGAATATTATTGCCACACATGACCATCATCGAAGCCAATGGAAACAGGAAATTAAATTTTCCGGATTGACACCATCCTGTTACACATCGGAACAGATTCAATTAATAAATAACCTGATTGTAAACAATGAGTGGATTGAAGAAGAGAGCAATGATTTGGGATTGATAATAAATAAAATCAATAGTGAACTTGCCAGGTAGTTGTTTTAAAAGACATAAAGATTGTCATGATTTTTTTAAAATATTTTCATAAATTGAAATATGTCAAAGTGTTACATCTGCAATAGAGAATTAATTGAAAGGAACTACTATGAACAAAACATAGATAGTTTTAATGATAAACCAGCCATTAATCACAAAGAACATATAATACCTAATGCTTTACATGGTAGATTTAAAGCAGAAAATATATTGTGCTCAGATTGTGGAGGAATTCTCAGTAAAAGTATTGATTCACCTTTTTGTAGCCTTTTTAATGTTATTACAGAGCAACTTAAACATGTACTAATAACTAAAGATCATGGAAAAAGCAATGAACCACCAGTTCTAAAAGGATATTTATATAAAGACGAGTCATTTAAAGAAAAAATTGAGATTAATTATAAAGATAAAAAAGTTTCCCCAGAAAATCCATATTATGAATTAGACACATCCACAAACAAGTTAACCATTTTCGCAAATAAAAGAAGGGCTAAACATTTTAAAGAAGTAGTCTTAAATGAACTAAGAGAGAAAGGAATTAAAACGGGTGAGTTAGTAATTGAAGTAAAAACAGATATTGAAGATCAAAGATTTTTAGGTTTGTTCTTCACAGAAAATATTCAAGATTTTAATGCCAAATTTAAGAAGGGATTCTGCAAGATAGCTGTTGAATTTGCTCTTCATAAGGGAATTAAAAGAGAGGGTTTAAAGAATGTACTAAAAATAAACACCGACCAAACGGCTGAACATATTGATTCTAAAAATTTAATACCTTTTTTCCCATTAAGTTCTTTTGACAAGTTTTATGAAACAAACCGATTAGATATTGAAACGAATTATCCTACACATGAAATAATCTTGTTTACTCAACATTATACCAATAATACGAAAAAACTCTTTTGTTTTATTTCTCTTTTCAGTACGTTTCAATACTATGTTTTATTAAATGATAAATACACAGGCCCGGATGTCGTTGAAACTTATTGTCAAACAGTTTTAAAACAAGAATTTCCCGATATCAATATAAGAAGTATCAGACCAAAACATTTAAGCATTATTGTTCATAATTTTGGAATTGATACCTCAAAATACAAAGGGGAATCACTATCTGATTATATAGATTTCATTGAAAAGGAATATAAAAATCTGAAGGCTAAATACGAGTTAGATATTTTTGGAGAGTTGAAAGAATCAGCATCGGTTTTATTAACAAGCTTTACCCTCTCAAAATCTGCAAAAACGGAACTTTTGGAACATATCTCATATCGTAATGTTATTAAGAGTTTTGCTGATTTTCCAGAAAATCAAACAATTGCTTTTTTGAGGGAAGCTCAAGCAATTCACGAAGATAGCTTTATATACTATAAAAGAAGTTTCTTTGAAGATGATGGACATGGGCAATTAGAAAACTTATCCTACCCGGATGAGTTAATAAAAGAAATGAACAGAAATTCTCAAATCTGTAAAGCATACGGCCATTTAAAATTTGGAGAATTATCCAAATTCATCGAAAAGAATAAATCAAAATAACATGAACCCGAAACCTGAAAATTCAGAGAATTTATTAGCCCAATTCAAAGAAACAGTAGACAAATATTCTGCGAATATTACTTCAGATAACCTTATTGATATTAGCAAGCAATTTGGAATTGACACTACGAGAGGTTATTCTGCTCATCAGGTTTCGCAAATAATCTATGGAAAAATTAAAGAATCATTAAAAATTGATTCAGAAAAAGAACCGGAAAAAATATCAAGGACACGATTATTAAATTTACAGGCAGAGTTGATTTACAGGCATGTGCTTTATAATGAAGACCCTGTTGAATATATAATGACATTGAAAGTTATTAATGATTCATGTAGACCGGATATGAACTATTTTCCACCGTTTTCAGACGTAGAAAAATGGGAATCCGCAATAACCAACTGTAAAAGTTACAATAAATTTTCACTGACAACGCATAAAATTCTATATGATGATATCAGGAAAGACTATCCGGAAGATTATGACATTGCAAATTCTGTTAAACAGCTAATAGAAAAAGGATGTACGATTGAAATTGTGAATTCAGATATACTTATCACAAGCGGGATGGAAGCTGTTATTGACGAACTTAATGAAAAGGTTAGGACTATTGGGGGTATTGTTCTGGCTAAATCATTATTAAATCATCTGACCCATATTGGTAAATATTCTAAACGATTCGAACGCTTTTTCATAACACGTGAAACCAGTGGTGTTAGCTTTGACCAAAAGCCACAAATACCATACGGTTTTCTATTGAATTTATCGTTAAAGTACCCTTGTGAAAACCTGAAAATAATTGACCCACAAAAACTATTGGATGAAATAATCCATTTAGCAATTATTATCACAAACGGAGCATATGGAGTGCAGCCTTACAATTTTTGGACATTTCATTTTCAAACAGGAGACACCATAATTAAATTCTGTACGGAAATAGCTCTATGGGATTCAATGTTTTCAATACCACAATGCCGAACTTCTACTGCTATTGAAATAACAGACAAGCTGTTTTCTTATATTGATGAAGAAACTTTCAAGGGAACATTTGGTTTCTCAAGACAAGAGTTTATTGAAGTCTTAAATGAGATACAAAAAATGGCTTCAGAAACTAATATGCCTGTTATCATTTATTACTCAACTATAAGCAAAAAATTAAAACAAATCGACAAAGAAACGATACTTAAAATTCTAAACTTTCTTTCACATTCCGATGGTGTAAATGAGAACTATACGTTACCGTCAGATTATTCTTCAATAGACTTTTATTTAAAACCATTGTTGAAGCAGGGAAATACAAAATTCCTGCTAATGAATAAATCATGGTGTTCACCAAATTACTTTGAATCATTAGCTACAAGACTCAGAGAGTCCTTTAAAAAACAGAAAAAAGATTTAGATGCTGAATTAGGTACACAACTTGAAATCTTTTTACAAAATAAACTTACTGAAAAAGGAATAATATTCTCAACCGGAGATTATAAAGTGGGTGGGATAGCCGGTGAATGTGACCTTTTAATAGAATCTGAAAAAGCAATTGTGCTCATTGAGTTCAAAAAGAAAGTATTAACAAGAAAATCCAAGTCTGGTATTGATACAAATATATTACTTGATTTATCTGACAGTATCTTAACCGCACAACTTCAGGCTGGAAGAACAGAAATAATATTAAGGGAACAGGGGAACATTACTCTGAAAGCAAAAGATGGGACGGAAACCATTGTGTATTTCAATAACAGGCAGATCGAAAGAGTCGCTCTTACCCAGCTTGAATTCGGAGGTTTTCAGGACAGAAGCATTATAAATCAATTTCTAAAATCGCTGCTTACACATTCCTTTGGAACATTCTCCGAAGACACAAATATAATTAAGAAATTTAAAGAACTTGCAGAGAAACAGGAGCAATGGGTAGAACAGTATAACAAATTATATGAGTTGGATAAAGGATTTGCTCATTACCCGTTTTTTAACTGTTGGTTTTTAAGCCTTCCACAGTTACTTGAAGTGATAAACATTTCATCTGATAACAATACTTTTCATGAAGTATTTCGCAAAACAAAGCATGTTACAATGAGCACACTTGATTGGTATAGAGAATTTGATACTGTTACTAAGTTGAAAAGAAAACAGGAATAGATTATTTTTTGTATCACTTATTATATTTCTAAACAGTTACTTAAGCCTGCAACTTGAAAATCAATTTTAGTTATAGCAATCGGCTCCAAATCGACTCCATATCGATTTCACATCGGGAACGTATCGAATAACTATCGGTTAAATATTGGAAAACTATCGGATACATATTGGGCACATATCGGGTACGAAATAAACAACGTTGGAAAACCGTTGAAATCAGTATATGAGCCGTACAAAAAGCACAATTCAGAAGCGACAGAGAGAAAAAATGCTTTCCCAGAGCAAGGAACAGCTTGTAGAAACCATTCTGCAATTACAGGAAAAAGTAAATCAGTATGAAGAAAAACTACTTCAAAGAATAGAAGAATACGAACAACTATCAAAAAAACATCAAGAACAGCAAACAGACAACACCCCGGTTGTTGTGCCTAGCAAGAAACTAAGCTGGGTTGGGAAAATTGTTTACGCTTTAGCTACCAGAGATTGTCCCATGCAATCCTCAGAAATAGTTGACTTCATAGAAAAATTCGATAACACAGCCTTTAAAAACGCTACAGACAAATCCAAGTACCTTTCCTCCTTTCTTGGAAATGCCCTGAAGTTCGAAAGGATTTGCCGGTATAAACAAAAAGGGATCCGGGGTCATTTCTACACATTGCCCCAATGGTGCGATGAGAATGGCAACCTGAAGAGAGAATACAAGGAAAAAGAACCCATCGTTTAAAACTTTGTATTTGACATTTCCGGGAATATTAAACACAAACCGGAATTATTCAGCATAAACAGTCAAAAAGCGACAAAACCGGGAAAGTTCAGTTTTCGGATGTCGGAACT
>PHDH01000286.1 GCA_002840935.1 Bacteroidetes bacterium HGW-Bacteroidetes-21
ACAACTGCCACGAATCATTGAAAGAACAAAAGAATCATCTGGATACTATCTTTGTTGAGTGGAAGGGAAATCTCGAACAGGTTGATGACGTAACTATTATGGGGATTAAAATTTAGAATAGAGAAAATGAGACTTAACATTATTATTCGATACTTTTTATTTTTAGCGATAGCTATTACACTTTCATCTACAGTGCTTATTGGGCAAAGCAATCCTCAAAAAGATTCCTTGTTATCTGAAATCAAAAGCTGTAGTAACGATTCCTGTCGCAGCGCCATTTACCTGGAGTTGGGGGATCTTTATGAAAACACATTCCCTGATTCGGCCATTTATTTTTACAAAAAAAGTTACATGCTGGCTTTGCCACAGAAAAACATCAAATTGGCCGCAACTGCCATAAGATACATTGGTATCGTTTTGTATAACAAAGGACAATTCTCCGAATCAATCACCATGTACCTTAAATCCATTGAGCTATACAAAAGTATCAACGACCAAAATGGATTAACCAGCAGCTATAATAATATTGGTCTGGCATATTCCGATCAGGGGAAATTTGAAACTGCCAAAGAGTATTACGAAAAAGCCATGAAGATTCACCTGGGCAATCTCTCTGCCTGCAAAGACAATTCCTGTGAAAAAGACAAAATGGGCATTTCAAATAATCTCACCAATATCAGTCTGATATACCTGCATCAGGGCAACAACTTAAAAGCTATTGAATATCAGCTAAAAGCACTGAAAATAAAAGAAGCCTTGCTCAACAATTGTAACGACAAAACAAATTGTCTCACCTACAAACAAAGCATTGCCCGTTGCTACAATAATATTGGGATCATTCATTACAATCAGAAGTCATATAAAAAAGCACAGGAATTCAGTGAAAAAGCTTTAGTCACTTATCTCGAAATTGATGATCAGCTTGGCGTTTCATACTGCTATGGAAATCTTGGTAATTTGTTTTCGGATATGGGTCTAACAAACAATAATCCCAAACAAAGACAGGCTTTACTTGACTCTTCTTTAGTTTTTTATTATAAGTCTCTGGCTATTTCCGAAAAACTAAACGATCAAGGCAGTATCTCTAGTTGTTACAACAACATTGGAACTGTTCTCATGGATAATAAACGCTATGATGAAGCCATATCCATTTTCAAAAAAGCTATTGAGATATATAACAATACCGAAGACCTTGAAGGGAAAGCCGTTTGTTTTGGAAATATTTCCGATCTATATTTAATTCTTGCCGACTCTTGTTCCCTAACTGAAAATCAAAGCAGTCAATACATTCTTAAAGCCATTGAATACGGAGAAAATGCTTTCGAACTAAGTCAGAAAATCAATACACTTCCAACGAAAAACGATGCAGCTCGTGCTCTTATGCGTGCCTACAAGAAACAAGGAAACACAACGAAGGCGCTGGAATATGCAGAACAATACATAAATACCAAAGATATACTTTACAATGAAGAACACTCAAAATCACTGTCGGAACTCAGCACTAAATACGAAACAGACAAAAAAGAAAAAGAGAATGAACTGCTTAGAATGGATCAACAATTGAAAGATTCAACAATTAAACGACAGTATATTTTAAGTTTTTCTGTTTCCATTGGTCTTCTTCTCATGCTCTTACTGGCATTTATTTTATATCGTTCAGACAAAAAACGAAAAAAAATCAACCAATTACTTACAGCCAAAAACATTGAAATTCAGCAAAAAAACGAAGAAATTTTAGCTCAGCGCGATGAAATCTCTTCACAAAGAGACATGGTTGTTTTCCAGAAAGAACAGATTGAGAACATTCATGTTAAACTGACTGATAGTATAGATTATGCGAGCTTGATTCAACAAGCCGTTCTTCCAGACATCTCTGAAATAATGCAGACGACGGACGCAGATAAAAACAATTACTTCATTATTTTTAAACCTAAAGACGTTGTTTCAGGAGATTTTTACTGGGCAACAAGAGTCAGAGAATGGAGTATTTTTGCAGTAGCCGATTGTACCGGACATGGCGTTCCGGGTGCCTTTATGTCAATGCTGGGACTTTCTTTTCTGAACGAAATTGTACGCAAAAAAGAAGTCATAAAGACCAGCGAAGTTCTCGATCAACTGCGCATTGCTATTATCGATGCCCTGAAACAAAAAGGAGTCTCCGGAGAACAAAAAGACGGAATGGACATCTGCCTTTGTGCTTATAATAATCAAACTCATGAATTACAGTATTCGGGAGCGAATAATCCTCTTTACATTATAAAGGCTAAGGTTGAGCATTCGACCTCTCCCTTAACCTCAATTCTTATAGAACTCAAAGGTGACAAAATGCCCATTGGCATTCACGAACGTATGCATCCGTTCACACTTCACACTCATCAGCTTGAAAAAGGCGACACTTTGTATCTTATGAGCGACGGATATCAGGATCAGTTTGGAGGGCCTTCTGGGAAAAAGTTCATGACAAAACAAATAAGAGAAAAACTAATTTTGCTTTCAGGAAAAGATATGAATGACCAGAAAATGGAGCTTGAAAATATTTTATCCGATTGGAGCAAACATTTTGAACAAGTAGACGACATAACTATAATGGGTATCAGAATTTAACAAAAATGAAGTATACGATTTTTTTATTTTTTATTTTATTCGTTTCTCTCAAAAGCAGAGCCGACAATACTCTGGTAAATGACAGTCTCAGAACCTATAAAATATACGAATCTGCCAAAGGATACTACGATAATTCAGATTACACCATGGCCATTGACTATGCAAAAAAATCCATAGAAAATGCTTCAAAAAACAGAAACATCGTTTTACTTGCAAAATCGACCTGTCTGCTGGGCGAAATTTTATACGATACTGAAGATTATCAAGAATCTATCAAGCAATTTAGTTTATCCCTTCGCTTTTACAGGCAAATTAACGACCTTGAAAACATATCCTATTGCTTTCATCTTATTGGTATGACATACCGCAGGCTAAACGACTTTGGACAGTCGATGAAAGCCGAAATCAAAGCCCTTGAATTTGCCGAAATGGCAAAAAATCAGAAGCGTATTTCTTCTGCTTCCAATGGACTTGGATTGGTCTTTCATTCCCTGGGTAAACTAGATGATGCTATTAAGTATTACACCATTTCGCTAAACGCTGATCAAAAAAATAACGACACAAAAGGCGTAGCCGACGGATACCTAAATCTGGGTGCTGTATATTCTGATAAACATGAACCAGAAAAATCTCTGGGATTTTTATTGAAAAGCATGAGTCTATACAACAAAATATCCGACAAGTATGGGCTTGCCATGGCATACAATAATATTGGCAACAGATATATAGAACTTAAAGATTTTAATCTGGCGCTGGAATATCACAAAAAAGCCCTCAATTATGAAATTGAAAATAAGAATGATGAAGGAATAGCCTACTCATATTCTAACATTTCAGAAATTTATCGAGGAATGAAAGATTACAAAATGGCTCTCGAATATAAAATATTTGCGCTTAAAACCAGCAAAGACCAGACTTTGAAAATAACCATCTGTGATAGTCTCACCAGCATTTATTCTGAAACAGGCAAATACAAAGATGCTTTGTATTACAAAACACTTTCTTCAAGTCTCAAGGACAGTATTTATAACAACGAATCAAACAGGCTGGTAACCGAAATGCAAACACGCTTTGAGACAGAAAAAAAAGAGAAAGAGAATGTTGTTCTGAAACTGGACAGACAGCTTCAGGATTCAGCCATCAAACGTCAGTATATTTTAATTGTTTCTGTTTCGGTTGGTCTGGCATTAATGCTTATTTTGACATTTGTCTTATTCCGATCGGGCAAAAAAAGTAAACAAACAAATGCCCTGCTGTCTGCACAAAATGCCGAGATTCAGCAGAAAAACGAAGAAATTTCGTCGCAAAGAGATGAAATTGCCTCACAGAGAGATTTGGTAACAAGTCAAAAAGAGAGAATTGAAAACATTCACGAAGAGCAAACATCCAGCATACGCTATGCACAACAGATTCAGGGAGCAATGCTGCCTTCCACAGAACAAATGAACGAAATTCTTGGCGAGCA